>JANMVY010000501.1:0-11756 GCA_031393535.1 Actinomycetes bacterium
GCACGCGCTAGGTCGAAGTCGCCGCGCGCGAGGTGCAGTCGGGCGGTGGGTAGTAGCGCCTGTACCTGATCGTCGCGACCGAGCAGGAGCACCTCGGCCTCCTCGAGCCGTCCCTGGAGGATACGCAGCTCGGCGAGCGCGATCGGGGTGTGCCAGGCGGCGCCGGGCATCGCCTCGTCGATGGTGGCCTGTGCGCGTACGAGTATCCGTTCGGCTTCGCTCCAGCGACCGACGTGACACAGCAACGTCGCTCGCACGCTGTCGCAGTGGTGGCTCAGGAATGCCTGTGAGCCCGGAGCGGGACCCAGGATGCCGTGTCGGTTGAATGCGTTGGTCCACGACTCGACGCGCTCGAGGTCGGCCGTGTAGTAGCAGGCGGTGTAGAAGGAGCACACCGACTTGCCCACCACCCCGGCATCGCCAGTGAGGCCCGTGCAGGCCAGCGCCATGGCCTCGTCGATCATGGCCATGCCCTCCGCTACCTGACCCAACTGCACGTAGGCGAGCCCGGCGTCGGCCAAGGCCTTGACTTCAAGGTCGATGTCGCCGAAACGGCGGGCCCGGTCGAGCGCCAGTGCGCCGCGCTCCAAGAGGACGGCCGGATCGTCAACGTCGCAACCCATCGGGGCGATCGCCACCCACCCCTGCTCGATGCACGGCTCGTCGTCCTCCACGAGGCGGATCGCACGGATGAACCACGGCCGAGCGGCGACCTTGTTGCCCACGCGATTTTGGAATAGATCCCCCAACCGTGCACAAGCCATCGCCGCAGCTCGGTTCGCGCCTGCCGCCGTGAACGACCGGACCGCAGCCGATAGGTGGACAACCGCGCCGTCGATGTCGCCCTTCGAGATCGCCTCATCCGCCAGCTGCAGGGAGGTCACTGCATCGCCGGAGATCGCCATCCCGCGAGCGTAGGCGCCTGCATCGCCACAGCCCAGCGAGGTATGAAGGGAGTCCCGCGGCGCCTCGAGGTCACCCAGGACTACTCACTCGCTTCCTGCACAAACACGCTATTTCAGATCGGTCCAATCCTCGGGATTGTCCTCGACGAAGTTGGACACGATGGCGGCATCGACGCCGTCGACCATGACGAAGCCGCGCTTTCGCGGTGTTGGCTCGTTGCTGTAGAGCAGGATGCGCCACGTGGGCCGGCTGCGGATGCCGCGCCACCCGAGCTGCGCCGAAGCATGCCCGACCGGGAAGCCGACCTCGCGTGTGGCGGCGACGAGGGCGTCGCGTTCGTCGACCGCCAGATCCCATCCGGCCTGCAGGTGGTAGAGCCCGAGCAGTGCGAGGCCGATGCCCACGGCGAGAAACCCACCGTTGACCAAGATCGGCTCGTGCCCGCGCCGCCACGCCCACAGCACGATGCACAGCCCGCCGATCACGAGGTACAACACGCCGGGAATTCGGCGCCGGTTGTTGTCGGGGAACAGATACGTGCCGACGAGCCCCGTGACGTCTAGCTCGGCGGGGAGCTCGTCGCGGACCTCGTCGTCGGAGATCGCGGTTTCGTCGTGCGAGGTGTGGTCGGCCATGAGGATTGCGACGCTACCCCGCACGCGGCTCACGCGGCTCACGCGGCTCACTCGGCCACGCGGCACGCAGCTTGCGCCAGGTGTCGGACAAGGGTTCGGGCAGCACCCGTACCTCGGCCACCGCGGTCATGAAGTTGGTGTCGCCGGCCCAGCGGGGCACCACGTGCACGTGCAAGTGCCCGGGAACCCCGGCGCCTGCGGCAAGGCCGAGGTTGACCCCCACGTTCACCCCCTGCGGTCGGTACGCGGCCTTCACCGCCACCACGGCGTCGCGGACGGCCTGCCACAGCTCGACGTGCTCGTCGGGGGCGAGCGCCTCGAGATCGGCCACGGCCCGACTGGGTAGAACGAGAAGATGCCCCGAGCCGTAGGGGTACGCGTTCAAGAGCGCGAAACACCGTTCGCCGCGCCACAGCACGTAGGTCTCTGCGTCGGGCAGTCCGCTCTGTTCGATCGCCTCGAAGAGCGAGAGCGCCGGCGACCGGGGGCCCGTGCGCTGGTCGTCGTGCTGTTCGATGTAGGGGATTCGCCATCCAGCCCAGAGGCGGTCGATCATCTTCTCGCCCGTCGTGTCAACGGCGTGCGGCGATGTCGGCTGACAGCCGGTCGACGAACGCGTCGAGCGCGACACCCCGCTCGACGTCGCCGCCGCGCGGGTTCACACCGACACTGCGGTGCACGATGTCGTCGTCGCCCACCACCAGCACGTAGGGGTGCTTTTGGATCTTCGCGTTGCGTATGCGCTTGCCGAGCTGCTCGTCGGCTTCGCGCATCTCGACCCGGAACCCGCGGTCACGCAACACGGTCACGACCTCGTTGGCGTAGGCCTCGTGCGCGGTCGCGACCGGCAGGACGCTCACCTGCACCGGCGCAAGCCACGCCGGGAACGCACCGGCGAAGTGCTCGAGCAGCACCCCGAAGAAGCGCTCGACCGACCCGAACAGCGCCCGGTGGATCATGACCGGTTGGTGTGTGTGACCGTCACTGCCGACGTATTCGAGGCCGAACCGCTCGGGCAGGTTGAAGTCGAGCTGAATCGTCGACAGCTGCCACGACCGGCCGATCGCGTCCTTCACGTCGACGTCGATCTTGGGTCCGTAGAACGCACCGCCTCCGTTGTCGACGGTGTACGCGAGCCCCGCATGTTCGAGCGCGGCGCGCAGCGCGTCGGTGGCGAGGTCCCACATGTCGTCGTCGCCGACCGACTTCTCCTTCGGGCGAGTGGAGAGCTTGGCTTCGAAGTCCTCGAAACCGAACGCCCGCAGAACGTCGAGCACGAAGTCGAGGAGCGACCCGATCTCGTCGCCCACCATGTCGCGCGTGCAGAAGATGTGCGAGTCGTCCTGGGTGAACCCACGGATGCGCATCAACCCGTGTACCGCCCCCGACAACTCGTAGCGGTAGACCGTGCCGAGCTCGTAGAGACGGATCGGCAACTCGCGGTACGAACGCTGCTGCGACTTGTAGATCATGATGTGGAACGGACAGTTCATCGGCTTGGGGTAGTACTTCACTCCCTCGTCGAGCACCATCGGCGGGTACATGCCATCTTTGTAGAAGTCGAGATGGCCGCTCGTCTCCCACAGAAGCGATCGCGCGATGTGCGGTGAGTACACCATCGAGTACCCGCCGTTGACATGGCGCTCGCGGCTGTAATCCTCCATCTGTTTGCGCACGGTGGCACCCTTCGGATGCCACACGGCGAGACCGGGGCCGAGCTCCTCGGGCCATGACACGAGGTCGAGCTCAGCGGCGAGCTTGCGATGATCACGTTTGGCCGCTTCCTCGAGACGGTGCAGGTGCGTCTCGAGGTCCTTCTTCGACGCCCACGCCGTGCCGTAGATGCGCTGGAGCATCGGGCGCGTGTGATCACCGCGCCAGTACGCGCCCGCGACGCGCTGCAAGGCGAAATGTCCGAGACGACCGGTCGACGGCACGTGCGGTCCGAGGCACATGTCGACGAACGAATCGGAGTTGCGGTAGTAGCTGACGGTGTCGCCTGCCACCTCGCCTACGTCGAGATCGTCGGCGACCGCCGCGGCCGCGGCCGACGTGGCGCGCTCGATGATCTCGCACTTGTAGGGGAAATCTTTGAAGAACACCAGCGCGTCGGCAGCACTCAGCTCGCCACGTACGAATGGTTGATCGGCGGTCATGATCTCGCGCATCTTGGCGTCGATGCGCGCGAGATCGTCGGCACTGAACGTGACGTTTCCCGGCAGCGAGAAGTCGTAGTAGAAGCCGTTCTCGACCGCGGGGCCAATCGCGTTGGTCGACCCGGGGAACAACTCGAGCACGGCCTGCGCGAGCACATGCGCGGTGGAGTGGCGGATCGTGTGCAGCCCGGCGTCGGTCGTGTCGGTGACGATCGCGACCGTGTCGCCGTCGCGGAGCTCGTGGGTGAGGTCGCGCTCGACACCGTCGACCACGGCGATGACCGCCGCCTTGGCGAGCCGCGAACCGATCGCCAGCGCCAGGTCGGCCGCGGTCGACCGGGCCGCGAGCGAACGCGAGGAGCCATCGGGAAGTGTCACGGAGATGTCGGCCATAGCGCCCCGATGCTACCGGCGAGCCTTGTCGCCTCGCGGCCGCGTTTCGGGCGATCGCGGCTCAGGCCACCTCGAGCGCGCGGGGCCGTAGCACGTCGACCGACGAGCGGGGCTCGGGCAGCTCGGCGTCGGCGACCGCGCTCTTGGTCGCGTAGGTGTGGAGGTACTCCTGTCCGCTCAACGCACGGATCTCGTACATGACCTCGTCGATCATCGATCGCAACACGCTGCGCTCGTCGCCCCGGTTCGTGTAACGCGCCGGATCGATCGGACGGCCGAACGCGATGGTCGCCGATCGCCACAACCGGGGCACCGTCGCGTCGGGCGGCATGATCTCGAGCGTGCCCCGAACACCGACGGGCACGATCGGCGCGCCGGTGCGCATGGCCAGACGCGCGGGCCCGGTCTTGCCCTTGTGCAGGAGGCCGTCGCGCGATCGGGTGCCCTCGGGGTAGATGCCGAACAGCTCGCCCCGCGCGAGCACCGCGGCCGCAATGTCGAGCGCCGCGGTTGCCGCGTCTCCGCCGCTTCGATCGATGGGGATCATGCCGAGCGCCGGGAACAGCCAGCGGGTCTTCCAGTCGTCGAGGTATTCGGCCTTGCCGACGAACGTGATGCGCCGCGGGAGCACCGAAGGGATGAAGAACGAGTCGAGCACCGAGATGTGATTAGGACACAGGATCGCGCCCCCATCGGGGATGTTTTCGATGCCTTCGACGTGGATGCGCCAAGCGAACCCGAAGAGGGGCTTCATCACCACGCGGGCGATCGTCTGCAACTGCCCCGCGTCACGTGCCACGGGAGGATTCTTGCAGATCTACGCCGAGCAGGGCGGCGGAGCGCGACACGCCGAGCCCGGCGGCCGCGGCGTCGTCGATGCTGCGGAGCGCGCGGGGTGTGTCGAGGTCGTCGTCGAGGGCGGCGCGCACCGCGTCGAGCGCGCCATCGCCTTTTCCCGCCGATCGCCATCGCACCAGGCGGAGCTGCGCCTCGGCGAGCGCCGCCGGCTCCCAATCCCACTCGTGGCGGTAGTGATGCGCGAGCAGCAGCAGTCGAATCGCAGCGGGCTCGGCGAGCTCGAAAAGATCGCCGACGAACACGAGGTTCCCGGTGGACTTCGCCATCTTCTGGCCGTTGCGCCGCACCATCGCCTGGTGCAACCAATGACGTACGAACGGCTCACCGGTCGCGCCCTCGGTCTGTGCGCGCTCGCACTCGTGGTGGGGGTACACGAGATCGCTGCCACCGCCGTGCAAGTCGATCGTCGGACCGAGCTCGCGGAGCGCAAGCGCCGAGCACTCGACATGCCAACCAGGTCGGCCGCGACCCCAGGGGCTCTCCCACGCCGGTTCGCTCGGGTGCGAGGGTTGCCAGAGCACGAAGTCGAGTGGATCACGCTTGTTCGGGTCGTCCGGTCGTTCGCCGCGGTCGGCGCTGATGCGCACCATGTCATCGCGGCCGAGGCCGCAGAGCGACCCGAAGTCGTCGCGGCGCCCGACGTCGAAGTACACGCCGCCGCCGCTCGTGTACGCGAGCCCCCGTTCGAGCACCATGGCGATGATGCCGCGGATGTCGGGGATCGCCCCGGTGGCACGTGGCTCGCTCCAAGGGCGCAGCACGCAGAGCGCGTCGAGATCGTCGTGGAACCGCTTGATCTCGCCGTTGCCGAGGTCGAGGTAGTGCACGCCACGCACGCGCGCGGCGCGCAGGATGTCGTCATCGACGTCGGTGATGTTCCGCACGAGCCGCACCTCGTGACCGCGGTCTTCGAGTCGGCGTTGCAGCACGTCGTAGGTCACGTAGGTCGCGGCGTGGCCGAGATGGGTGGCGTCGTAGGGCGTGATGCCACAGACGTACATCGTGACACGATCGCCCGGGACGAACGCGACGACCGAACGCTGCGCCGTGTCGTACAGACGCATGGCCGGACACATGACGCCCAAGCGTACCAACGCCTTCTACCCCGCGTTTCGTTGGTCGCGTGCGCGCCTCGGGCGACGGGTGTGGGGCGCCGGCACGACCGCCGACGTCGAGCTTTGCGGCTTTGCGGTCGACACACCACTAGGGTGCGCGACATGGGTCTTCTCGACGGAAAACGCATCCTCGTCACCGGGGTGCTCACCGACGCCTCGCTCGCGTTCGGCGTGGCCAAGCTCGCGCAACACGAAGGGGCCGAGGTCGTGTTGACCGGCGTAGGTCGTGGCTTGTCGCTCACCCAGCGCGTGGCGCGCAAGTTGCCTGCGGTGGCCGAGGTGCTCGAGTTCGACGTGACGGTACCCGAGCACGTCATTGCGGTGCGCGACACGCTGGCGGCGCGCTGGGGCCGTGTCGACGGCGCGCTGCACGCGATCGGCTTCGCCCCGGCCGCGTGCCTGGGCGAGGACTTCCTCGGTGCCACATGGGACGATGTGAAGGTCGCGATGGAGATCTCGGCGTACTCGTTGAAGACACTGGCCGAATGCGTTGCGCCGCTCATGACCAACGGTGGTTCGATCGTCGGGCTCGATTTCGATGCAACGGTCGCGTGGCCTGCGTACAACTGGATGGGTGTGGCCAAGGCCGCGCTCGAGTCGTGCAACCGTTACCTCGCGCGCGCCCTCGGCCCGCAGCAGATTCGCTGCAACCTCGTGGCGGCCGGCCCCATCCGCACCATGGCGGCCAGGTCCATCCCTGGTTTCGCGATCTTCGAGGACACATGGGGGGCGAAAGCGCCGCTCGGCTGGGATGTGAACGACTCCTCTGCGGTTGCGCGCTCGTGCGTCGCGCTGCTGTCGGACTGGTTCCCCGCAACCACCGGCGAGATGATCCATGTCGACGGCGGGTACCACGCAGTCGGCGCGTAGCCGATCAGCAGTATTTCGCCACCGTCGGATATGGGTTGACCGCGTTGCCGCGTCCCCCGATGTGGATCTCGAAATGCAAGTGGGTGATCGACGCGTTGCCCGACTGCCCGACGTAGCCCACGAGTTCGCCGGCGGTGATGCGCCCTTGGTGAGGGCCGAACCGCAAGAGGTGCGTGCCGTAGTAGAAGTTGCCGTCGTCGCCGTAGAGGTACCACGACAAGCCGCCGAGGCCGTCGGTACCGAACGAGATGTCGCCGGTCACCGGAGCGTAGATGGGCGTGCCCGACGGCGCGATCATGTCGACGCCCTTGTGGCCGCGGCCACCCGATCGCGGTTGCATCCACGAATCGGAGAAGGACGATCCCGGCACCGGGCAGGTGAACGCGCCGGCCACGGTAGGGCCAGTGGGCGTAGGAGGGGGCGCGTTCTTCTTGCGCTCGGCCTCTTCGGCCGCCTTTCGCTGACGTTCTGCTTCGGCGATGCGCGCGGCCTCGCGGGCCTTGGCGAGCGCGGCCTCGCGAATGCGCACGCGCTCGGTTTCTTTGAGCCCGGAGACGACGGCGTTGAGGCCTTCGAGCTCGGTCTGCAACGCCTTCAGCTCGATCACGACGGTGTCGCTCTTCCGTGCCAGATCGCCCGCGAGCTGATTTTGCTGCTTTTGTTGCGCCACGAGCTTGGCTGTTTCGGTCAGCAGCTCGGCCTCGGCGTTCTTGACCTTGTCGATGATGTCGACCTTGCGATCGCCGACAAGGGTGGCGAGCGCCTCTTTTGCCACGGCCGAGTTGACATCACCGGCACTGAACATCGATGAGCCGTCGTCGGTGCCGCCGGTGGTGTAGCGATAGATCGCGAACCGCTTGAGGTCCTCTTTCAAGGTGGCCAGCTCGCGCTTTTTCACCTCGACCACCGCCGCGAGCCGGTCGAGCTTGTCGTTCAACAGCTCGAGTTGGGACTCCGCCACCAGGTACGCCGATGACGCCTCGTCGGCACGCACCCGGGCATCGCCGACCCGCTTCGCCGCCGCATCTGCCTTGACTTCTGCGTCAGCGATGCTGTCGGTCTGCGCACCTGCCGGCGCCATCCCGAGAAGGAGCGCGCACAGCAGGACCAGAAGGCCCTGTCTCCGCATGGGCAGGAGCGTACCCCAGACCCCGTGTACATCGTCGATCGGTGA
The DNA here is from genome assembly GCA_031393535.1 of Actinomycetes bacterium. Lineage (GTDB taxonomy): Bacteria > Actinomycetota > Acidimicrobiia > Acidimicrobiales > WLNW01 > WLNW01. The sequence continues at coordinate 8,108 of JANMVY010000501.1, forward strand.
CCCCCGGCCCACAGCCCCAAAGGTCAGTCGGGCGCGCCATCGCGATCGCTTTCGTCACGCATGTCACCCACGAACGCTTCGAGGACATCCTCGAGGGTCACCACACCCACGGTGCGACCACCGGGGCCCCGAACCAGCGCGAGGTGGGCGCGCGCGCGGCGCATGACCCGCAGCACGTCGTCGAGTTGACAGTCGTGCGGCACCACATGCAATCGCCGGATCAACTCGGCGGGCAGTGCCCGGTCGCGCGCTTCGGGTGCGAAGCCCAGCAGGTCCTTGATGTGGAGGAACCCGATCACGTTGTCGATACCTGCACCGACGACCGGCAGCCGTGAGTGGCCGGTCTGATTCGCGACACGCTCGATGGACGCGACCGACATCCGCCGGTTCACGTACACCACGCGCTCGCGGGGCACCATCACGGTGACGATGGGACGGCTGCGAAAGTCGAGCGCGCCCGACAGGAGGGAGTGCTCGAATGATTCGAGGAGCCCTTCGTCGTGAGCGGCGTCGATCATGGGTGCGAGCTCGGCCGCGGTCAACGCGGTGCCGATCTCGTGCTTCGGTGTCAGGCCGAACCCCCGTACGATCGCGCCAGAGGTCGAGTCGAGAAACCAGATCATCGGTCGGAACACGGCCGTGAACGCACGGCTGATCGGGGCGAGCAAGAGCAACGCGCGCTCAGGTCCGGCGAGCGCGACGCCCTTGGGGACCATCTCGCCGAGGACCATGTGCAGCGTGACCACGACCGCGAGTGCGACCGCGAAGGCGACGCCGTGGTTGACATCGGCTGACAGGACCCCGATCGCGTCGAGCGGGGGACGGATCAGGTCGGCGACTGCGGGCTCACCCAGCACACCGAGCGCGAGCGAGCACACGGTGATGGCGAGCTGACTCCCGGCCAGCTGACGTGGCAGATCGCGCATCGCGTCGAGCGCCACAACCGCCCGGCGGCTTCCGGTGCCCGCCAACAGCTCGAGCTTCGGGCGTTGCGACGCGACCATCGCGAACTCGGCCGCGACGAACACGCCGTTGCAGACCACGAGCAGCAACGCGGCCGCCACCGCCAGCGCGCTCACGCTGATGCCTTACGCGGCTCGTCGATCGGATCGGCCGGCGCGGTCACACGCAACAACGCAACGCGAAGGCGGTCCATGTCGACCACCTCGATGCGCCAACCACCGTGGTCGATCGAGACGCCGGCGAGCGGGATGCGACCGAGCTGATCGAGCACGAACCCCGCCAACGTCTCGTACTCGCCGTCGGGCATCACGAACCCACAGGCGTCGATCACCTCGTCGCGGTGCAGACCACCCGACAGCATCCACGGGCCGTGCTCGCCGACCACGCTGAGCAACGGCGTGGCGTCGTCGTATTCGTCGTCGATCTCGCCGACGAGCTCCTCGAGCAGGTCCTCGAGCGTGATGATGCCGGCGGTGCCCCCGTGCTCGTCGACGACGACCGCGAGGTACGCCCGCGAAGCCCGGAAATCGGCGAAAAGCTCATCGAGGTCACGCGCTTCGGGTACCGCGAGCACCGCAGTCATGATGGATCCGACCGGCGTCGATGCGCGTACCTCGGGCGCGAGGCCGAGAATCGATTTCACGTGGACGACCCCGACGATGTCGTCGAGGTTGTTCCGATAGACCGGCAGCCGCGAATAGCCCGATTCGACCGCGAGGGTGACGAGCTCGGCCACCGTGGCGTCGTCGGCGATGGCCACGAGCTGGGTACGCGGCGTGAGGGCGTCGGCTGCGGACTTCTCGCCGAAGCGGATCGAACGCGTGAGGAGCGTGACCTCCTCGGGTGCGAGCACGCCCTCTTCGCCGGACGCACGGAACAGCAAGGCCAGCTCATCGCGCGACCTCGTGCCCACGAGGTCGGTACGAGGTTCGAAGCCCACCATGCGCACAATGCCGTTCGCGAGACGTTCGAAGAACGCGATCACGGGTCGGGCAACGGTGCCGTACAGCTGCACACCACGCGACAACACGAGCGCGGTGCGGTTCGCGTACGCGATGGCCACCTGCTTCGGCACCAGCTCTCCGAGCACCATCTGCAACGCGGTCGCGATGGTGAGCGCGAACGCCACTGACAACACACGAGGCGGGTCGACGAACACTGATTCGAGCACCGACGTCATCGCCGGCTCAGCGAGAAAGCCGAGCATCAACGACGCGATGGTTATGCCCATCTGCGCGCCCGACAGGTGAAAGGAGAGGTTGCGGACCAGACCGGCCGCGCGGGCGGCGCGTCGGTCGCCGTCGGCCGCGGCCCGTTCGAGCGCGGGGCGATCCGCGGCGACGAGGCTGAACTCCGCGGCGACGAACAGCGCGTTGAACGCGAGGAGCAGTGCACTTGCCCCGAGTCGCACGGCAGTGTCGATGAAGGCCTTCCTCTGCCGGCGGACAGGACTGGCCAAAGGGCCAGGCTGCTCAGCGTAGCGAGCAGGCGCGCACGCGACGGATATAGTTCGACTCACGAACAGTGTCAGCCCCGAACTGTGTGAGTCACGAACCATGGCGCACGCGCACAGTGGTGGCACTGCATGACGCCGTCGCCGGGTCGGCCTGGCGCACCACCGAGGATCCACACATGGCAGAGAAGAAGCGCCCAACGGTTCGCCCGAGCGCGGACGCCGTGGTGAGCGCGGGTCGGGCCGTCGTGCGGCTGAGTCGCCGCCTCGAGGTGGCACTGGCCGAGGTCGACCTCACGCTGTCGCAGTACCGCGTGCTCGTTTTCCTGGCAAACGGCGAATCGCGCCCGTCGCGCATCGCCCCCAACGTGAACGTCACGAGGCCCACGGTGACGGCACTCGTCGACGGCCTCGTGGCGCGCGGCCTCGTCGATCGTCAGCCCGACGAGACCGATCGCCGCCGTGTGCGCCATCGCGTCACGCCGGCAGGTGACCGGGCGCTCGGCGAAGCCGATCGTGCAGTCGAGGCCAACCTCCGTTCGCTGAGCGCGCATCTCGACCAGGCGTGCGCGGCCGACGCGGTCGAGAGCCTCGCGTTGTGGGACCGGGCCATCGACACCGCGATCGCCACGGCCGAATCATCCGCCCAGCGCGACACCGAACTCGCCGCCGCGGCAACCGCGGCGCGGCGCGAAGCAGCGCGATGATCGACGAGGCAGCACTCACGTCCACGCCGTTCGAACCGGTCGCGATCGAGATCCGATACCGTCCGCCGCACGCGGGCATCGATCCCGACACGGCCCTCGGGTGGGTCCGTCGCGTATGGCCACTTCTGCTCGCACGCCAGCGGGCATTCGGCGTGGCGATGGGCATCGGCGTCGTCGCGTTGGTCGTGCAGGTGCAGATTCCGGCCGTGTTGCGAAGCGGCATCGACGACGCGCTCGGCGCCGGCACGAAGCCGTTGTCGCATTTCGTGTGGATCCTGCTCGCACTCGCCGTCGCCCGCTTCGTGACGGGCGCGCTCTACCGCTACCTGTTGTTCCGCGCCGGCTATCTTTTCGAGACCGACCTGCGGGCGATCGTCTACGAGCACCTCACGCGGTTGTCGTTCAGCTACTTCGATCGCACGCAGTCCGGTCAGGTCATCTCACGCGCGAACAGTGACATCCGCTCGATCCAATTGCTGCTGACGTTCGGCCCCCTCGTGATGATGTCGGGGCTCACGTTCGTGTT
>JANMVY010000509.1:0-3299 GCA_031393535.1 Actinomycetes bacterium
TGCGATGCACGATCACTCGTGTGGGAGCCGTACAGATCTGGCCGGAGTGCAGTGTCCACGTCGACGCGATTCCCGACACCGCTTTCGCGATGTCGCAGTCCGCCGTCATGATGAATGCACCCTTGCCGCCGAGCTCCAACACCCACCGGCTGGCGGTAGATCATCGCGTTCTGTAGACCTCCAGGACCGAGCGCCGTGGCCCGCATCGCGTAGGGCTTCAGCGGCTCGTCGAGGTCCTGGGGATTCTTGTAGTAGTTGAACCGCTCGAGGCAGACCGGCAGCTGCATCGTCTCAGCCACGTTGATGGTCGCGCCCGTCTCGGCCTGCACCAACCCTGCGAGCGCCGGTAGCCGGCGTTCGAGCAGCGCGGCGGCCTCGCGCAACAGCTCGCACCGCTGCGTCATCGAGGTGTTCCTCCAGCCCTTGAGCGCCGCCTTCGCCGCGACCGCCGCGTCGTTCGCCTGTTGCACCGTGGATTCAGGTGCGTGCCCGACGACCTTGGTGGTGTTGGGGTCGATGATGTCGTAGTGATTGCTCGTGGAAACCCACTCGCCTCCGATGAGGAGCTTGTATTCCTCGTCGACGTCGAATCTCACCGATTCCCCCTGTTTGGTTACTGATCAGCTGCTGCTGAAGCCTGGTCGGACCGGCGGCAAGGGTACCGAGGGCCCAACTATTCCCGGCACGCCCGGCACGGCGAGATTCCCGGCACGCCCGGCACGGCGAGCTGGGCCGCCGATAGGCTCCTGCCGACTCATCAGGAGGAACCCATGGCCCGTTTCACCCGCAAGGTCGCGATCGTCACCGGCGCGGCTTCGGGCATCGGCCGAGCGACCGCGGTGCGGCTCGCTTCGGAAGGAGCTCGCGTCGCCTGCGTCGACCGCGACGCGAAAGGCCTGCGGGCCACCGTCAAGCTCCTGCCGACCGATCGGGCCAAGGCGTACACCTGTGACATCTTGAATCCCGACAACATCGTGCGCACCGTGAAGAACGTGGTGAAGGACTTCGGACGCGTCGACGTGCTCTGCAACATCGCAGGTATCGGCCACTTCGCGAACGACGAAGACGAGACACTCGACTTCTGGAACCGCATCATCGGCGTCAACCTCACCGGCACGTTCCTCATGTCGCAGGCCGCGTTGCCGCATCTGAAGAAGTCGAAGGGTGCCATCGTCAACTGCGCGTCGACAGCAGGCACGCATGCGCAACCGCTCAGCTCCGCGTACTCTGCGTCGAAGGGTGGCGTGATCTCGCTCACCCAGACCATGGCCATCACGAACGGCAAGGCCGGCGTCCGCGTGAACTGCGTCGCCCCCGGCGGCGTCAACACCGCGATCACCGATCAGTTCCCCATCCCCGAGGATGCCGACCTCATGTTGTTCGCCCGCATCATGCCGTTCATCGACATGGGCGAACCCGAGGAACTGGCCGCCGCGTTCGCGTTCCTCGCGTCAAGCGATGCCAGCTACATAAACGGTGTCGTCCTCCGGGTCGACGGCGGTATGAAGGCCTGATCCGCACCCGGGTCACCTTCCGCGCACCATGACCGAAGACGAGCTCGCCATTGCCCGCGCCATCGAGGCGCTCGACGACTCGTTACAGGCCACGATCGACCTCTGTGCCACGCTGCGGCCCGCGCAGTGGCGCGGCCCGACCGCATGCCCGGGGTGGACAGTGCACGACCACGTCGCCCACCTCGCCGGGATCGAATCGCTGCTCGTGGGGCGGCCTCGACCGGCCCACGAGCTCCCGCCGCTGCCTCACGTCGTCACCGAGATCGACCGCGAGATCGAGACCGACGTCGACCTGCGCCGAGGCTCTCGCTCCGCGGCCGTCCTCGATGAGTTGCGCGAGGTTGCCGGGTTGCACATCGCCCAGCTGCGTGCCGCCCCGCCCGATCCGGCGGTGCGACTCACCCACCTCGGTGGCGCGCAGATCCGCGCTCGCACCTGGATCACGCTGCGAGTGCTCGACGCATGGATCCACGGCGAGGACATCCGACGCGCCACCGGCCACGCGCCCGACGACCACGCCCGCGCGGCCGAGATCGCGACCGACGTCTTCCTCCGCGGCTTCGACACCGTGGTCGAACGTGCTGCACCGCCCGCAGGCACGGTGGTGCTGCTCGAGATCACCGAACCGTTCCCCAACACCCGCGTCGTCGCGTTCGACGCCGAGCCCACGGGCACCCCCACCGTCACCCTGCGAATGGATGTGGTCACGTTCACCTCGCTCAGCGCGGGGCGCATCTCACCGGCCGACGCCGATGTCGAGATCGCCGGCGACCAAACGCTCGCCCGCACCGTGCTCGGCTCGATGACCCTCACGCCCTAGGTCTAAGCCTCGCGACGCACTACCCTGGGGGCACGCACCATGCAACCAGGGGGTTGGACATGCTCGACGTGGTCATAAAGGGCGGCGACGTCATCGACGGCACAGGAGCTGTCCGTCGACGCGCCGACGTCGGCATCAAGAACGATCGCATCGTGAAGATCGGCGAGATCACCGAAGCCGCCGCGCACACCATCGACGCCACCGGCAAGCTCGTGGCGCCGGGCTTCATCGACGTGCACACCCACTTCGATGCACAGGTCTTCTGGGACGACGCGCTCACGCCGTCGCCCTTGCACGGTGTCACCACCGCGCTTGCCGGCAACTGTGGCTTCACCATCGCGCCGTTGTCCGACGACCCGGCCGACGGTGAGTACCTTCTGCGCATGCTGGCCCGCGTCGAAGGCATGCCCGTCGAGGCGTTGCGTACGGGCGTACCGTGGAACTGGAAGTCCACCGCCGAGTACTTCGACCGCATCGACGGCCACGTCGGCATCAACCTTGGCTTCATGGTGGGACACTCAGCGATCCGCCGCGTCGTCATGGGCGCAGACGCGTGCGCTCGCGAGTCAACTGCCGACGAGCTCGAAGCCATGAAGCGTCTCCTCCGCGACGGTCTCGGCGCGGGTGGCCTCGGGTTCTCCTCGTCCTATGCCCGCACCCACAACGACGCCGACGGCAACATGGTGCCGTCGCGCTACGCGTCCACGAGCGAGCTCGTCGAGCTCGCTCGCGTGACCGGAGAATTCGCCGGTACATCGCTCGAGATCATCCCGCAGGTCGGGCCCAAGTTCGACCAGTGGGCCGTCGATCTCATGACCGACATGTCGGTCGCTGCACAACGCGCGATCAACTGGAACGTCATGACCGTCACCAAGGGCAACTACAACGATTGCCTCGGCAAGCTGGCCGCGAGCGACTACGCGCGAAGCAAGGGCGGCAAGGTCGTCGCGCTCACCATGCCCATC
>JANMVY010000515.1:0-23356 GCA_031393535.1 Actinomycetes bacterium
TGGCATACCGGCTACTGGCCAAGGAGGTCGCAGGCGATGCAAAAGCGTAGTGGGCTGGGTCGGGGGCTTGGAGCACTTATACCCACGGAGATCGCAGGAGGAGCGGGCGCGACGCTGTTAGATCTCCCGACGAGTGCAATAGAGCCGAATAGGTTGCAACCTCGAGAGCATTTCGACGAGGAGACGCTGACGTCCCTGACGGCGTCGATCCGTGAACTGGGCGTGTTGCAACCGGTGCTCGTTCGGCGGCTCGGTGACGACCGCTACGAACTCATCGCTGGAGAGCGCCGGTGGCGGGCGGCGAAGCGAGCTGGGCTCCCGAGTATCCCCGCGTTGGTACGCGAGGTCGACGACCGCCATTCGCTCGAGCAGGCCTTGGTGGAGAACCTGCACCGACAGGACCTGAATGTCCTAGAGGAGGCTGCCGCGTACAGCCAACTCATGGACGACTTCAACCTTACCCAGGAGGAAGTGGCTCAGAGGGTGGGCAAGAGTCGGAGTGCGGTGGCGAACACGCTACGCCTTTTCCATCTTCCACCGTTGGTTCAGCGGTTCATCGCCGACGGCCGGCTGAGCGCGGGTCATGCACGAGCAATTCTCGGGACCCCCGATCGCGCGGTCCAGGAGACGCTGGCCGCGGAGGCGGTGGAGAAGGGCTGGTCGGTCCGCGAGGTTGAAGCCGTGATCCGAGCGCAGGCGACGGTGGCGCCGGAGGAGAGCACAGCGCCCGACAACGACGGCACAGGGGCGGCCGAAGACCGATCGATTCATCGTCCGTCCTTGCGCGAGCCCGCGCTGCTTGAACTCGAGGAGCTGCTGTCGGCGCGTCTCGACACGCGCGTGAACGTGAGCATCGGCACGAAGCGAGGCCGCATTGTGGTGGAGTTCGCTGACCTGGACGATCTCGAGCGGATTTATCGGATCATCACACCCCATGGAGCCACAGCGGGCGACTGATTCGTCATCCACAGGGTGTGTGCAAACCTGTGGTTAAGGTCCTATCGCACCCTGCGGTTCAGGGTGAATCTCGTCGAACGGGTCGAGGAACCACGCTTCGATTGCGCCCGCCAACGCCTGGGCGAGGCTGGCGAGCTGGGTCCCGATGGTGCTGGCCGGACCTAACCGGAGATGTACGGCGGGCATTCGGGTCTCTCGGAGAACAGATGTTCGATTGCCGATCGAGGTGCCCGCAGTTTTCATGACGGGTGCTCCGTGTTCAGCCACGATGTGGGCCAAACGCCGGCCCCCGGCCGAGACGAAACCGGTGGTGGCGAAGTACATCGCACAGCAGGCCGGTTCGGCAGTTGTTTCGACCCCGAGATAGAGTTCTGCGTCTGCGGCATTGGCATCGGCTGCCTGCCGCGTAGCGTCGGGATGGTGAAGGGTCATAACCGAGGCCCCTAGTGCGCGCAGGGGGCGAGCGGTCGCAAGCACCAATGCCGCTCCGCCACCGAAGTCGCCGAGAACCACCCGGCGGGCGAGAAGGGTGCGCGGTGCTCGGCGCAGCCGCTCGCGCTCGCGGACGACGGCCACGGGATCGTGGGAATCCGCTCTCGCCCCGAGGCGGTGCAGTTCGCCCACAGTTGCCTGGCCGGCGATCCCGTCGGTGGGTAGGGCCGCGTTGCGCTGGAAGTCGACCAATGCGCGCTCGGTCTGCGAGCCGAAGATACCGTCGACGCGTCCCGCGTCGAATCCCAACGAACCGAGCCGCAGCTGGAGACCGGCCACATCGTCGCCGCGCAGCATTGGCGCATGCAGGTAGAGCAAACGGTCGCCGAGCCGGTATCCGGCTTCGACGAGCTGGTGCCAGGTGACTGTGTCACATCTGCCGGAGACTGCGATACCTCGTGTGGCCTGAAACAACTCGACAGCGGCGGTGGTCGCGTCGTTGTAATGGTCAGCTGCGGTTGCGCGCACCGCGAATCCGGCAGCCGCGAGTCGCCGGTGCAGGTCGCGGACGTCTTCGCCCCGCGCTCCCGGTTCCAGCGGAAGGGGCATCAGCGCGGGCGAGCCAACTGCGCAGCGATCATCGGGTCAGGACGGTAGCCGAGCCGGTCAGCGATCGAGCGTGCGCCGATGGGAGAATTCGCGTCCCGCTCCGCCGGAGTGGCGGCTGCGTGTTCGAAGTTCGGTCAGAAGAACTCGCTGAGCTCCTCGATGAGTGCGCCCTTGGGCTTGGCGCCGACGATGCGCTTGGCCACTTGACCATCACGGAACACGAGGAGCGTCGGGATGCTCATGACCTCGTAGCGCCGGGCCACGTCGGGAGCATCGTCGACGTTCAGTTTGGCGATGCGGACCTGGCCGGCGTGCTCGCTCGCAATCTCGTCGAGGATCGGCGCGATCATCTTGCATGGTCCGCACCATTCGGCCCAGAAGTCGACGACCACGGGCTCGGAGGCTGAGCCGATGACCTCGTCGAAGGTTGCCGCGGAAAGTTGGGTTATCGAACCGGCCATGAGGGCCTCCTGAAATCGGTGCAGTGCAGAGAACGGTCGAGGGGAGCAAAAGATTCCTCGTGCATGAAGGTCCGCTCAGTGTGACGCTTCGAGCCAGCGTTCTGCGTCGATCGCGGCCATGCACCCCGAGCCGGCTGCGGTGATGGCCTGGCGGTAGTAGTCGTCTTGCACGTCGCCGCATGCGAAAACACCGGCAACGTTGGTACGCGTGGAACCGGGCCTGGTGTCGAGGTAGCCATTGTCCAACAAGTCGAGCTGTCCGCGAAACAGATCGGTGTTCGGACGATGCCCGATCGCGATGAAGAGCCCGGTGACATCGAGGCGCGAGGTGGAGCCGGTGGTCGTGTCGGTGAGCTCGATACCCGACACCTTCACGTCGCCGTAGACCTCGGTGACCTGTGCGTTCCACGCGAAGCGGATCTTCGGGTTGTTCCTCGCGCGGTCCTGCATGATCTTCGAGGCACGCAGCTGGCTCCGCCGATGCACGAGCGTAACGGTGTCCGCGAACTTGGTGAGGAAGGTCGCCTCTTCGATGGCTGAATCGCCCCCGCCGACGACCGCGATGTGATGGCCGCGGAAGAAGAACCCGTCGCAGGTGGCGCAGGTGGACACGCCGTGGCCCAGGAGACGCTGTTCAGCAGGGAGATCGAGCATCAGCGAGCGGGCGCCGGTCGAGATGATCACGGTGCGAGCGAGATACGTCGGCTCGGCTACAGCCGGGTTGCCGGTCCAGATCGCGAACGGACGGACGGCGAGGTTTACCTTCGTGGCTTTGGCGCTGACAAGCTCGGCGCCGAACCGCGCGGCCTGGGCCCGCATGCTGGTCATGAGCTCCGGGCCCATGATGCCGTGTTCGAAGCCCGGGAAGTTCTCGACCTCGGTCGTGAGCATGAGCTGCCCGCCAGGCTGGTCGCTCGTGGAGCTCGGCTCGCCTTCGATGACGACGGGGGCGAGGTTGGCCCGCGCTGTGTAAATCGCCGCGGTGAGGCCGGCGGGACCTGACCCGATGATGACAACGTCGCGAACGACGTTGGGCATCGTCATGATGCGCTCTTCCGCCGTGCGAACACGAACTGCCCGACGATGACGAAGACAGTGCCGAGGCTCAGATACGTCAACCAGACCGAGTCGGCCACGATGATGTCACGCAGGCGGTCGGCTGCTCGGAAGATCCCGACGAGCATCAGAATTCCAAGGAGGACCCCGATGATCGCGGCGAAACTGGTGAAGACGACGGCCTTCGCCAGCGAAAGGGCCCGGTCGGTGGTGCTGGATTTGATTCGGTCGACGTAGCTGACAACGGCGTCGGCGGCCTGCGTCGGCCAATCAGATCGAGGGGGTGCGGTCTCGGACATCGACCATGAGCCTAACGCCTCCGGGTGCGCGCATACGGGGCCGCGACCGTTTGCAGAGCACGGGCCCCTCTCTGCGAACGGCTATGGCGTGAACGAACCGATCAACTTGCAGGTCGCAGCCTCGACCACATCGACACGGTCGCCACGTAGCTCGAGCCGCACCAGCGTGTCTCCGAGGAAGGCCTCCGCGACCGGCGTGCCGCAACCGGTGGTCGGCGGCGCTCCGGTTGCTTGGGTTGCTCCGGTTGCTCCGGTTGCCTTGGCGGCACCGTTGCGTGTGACCTGTACGCGGTAGGTCGCGGCGAGTGCGTCGAGCGAGGCGACCGCGCCGAGGTTTGCGGGTGCGCTCTCGGGTACACCGGCCGCTTTGGCGGTCGGGAGCGTGCCGGCGCCCGCGGCACCAGTGCCGGCGACATCTGCAGTCGCGCGCTCGGTGAATGCAGCGGTTGCCGGGCCTGCGGTCGAGGAGCGCGAGGCGTCCTCGGCCGAGGATCCGCCTGGTCCGCGCGAGGTGAACAGACCAATGCCCGCGACGAGCACGACGGCCGCGGCAGCTGCCGCCACCCATTGTCTCGTCGCCCATTGTCTCGTCGCCAGCCGTGGTCGGCGCTGGGCCGCCCGTTGCACCGGCGGTTCACCCGCGAACGAGGCGACGGCCGCGGTGCGGAGTTGATCGAGCAGATCGTCGGATGCTGCGACGTCGCGCATTTCGTCGCGCAGCGCACCGAACACGGCGAGGCGCGCGGCCAGCACCGGATCGGCGGCTACCGATCGGCGGGTCGCGTCGGTGGCTGCGCCGTCGAGCACAGCGGACACCACTAGGTCGTCGGGGAGGTCGTCGGGGACGTTCATGGGGTGTTCGTTGGACGATCGTCGGGGGCCGGCCGGTTCCCGAGATCACGGGAGAGTGCGGCGCGGGCGCGCGCGATCCGTGACCGTACGGTTCCCGGGGGTATCCGCAGGACCTGGGCGATCTCCGCGTAGTCGAGTTCGCACAACTCGCGCAACACCAAGGCGGCGCGGAAGTCGACGGGGAGACGTGCAAGTGCCGCGTCGAGGGTGAGGCGAGCGGTCACCGCGTCGTCGGGGGCCACCTGGACACGTGTGGTGACGTCGGTGGGCGACCCGGACGCGAGCGGACGACGCGCCCGCCGCCGAAGCTCGTCCAGACAGGCGTTGGTCGTGACGCGGTAGACCCAGGTCGAGAACGAGCTCCGCCGGTCGAACCGGGATACGCCGCGACAGACCGCGAGCATGGCTTCTTGAGTCGCGTCTCGGGCGTCGGCTTCGTTGCCGGTCATGCGCAGGCAGATGGCGTACATCCGATGCTGGTGTTGGCGCAGGAGCGTGTTTAGGGCGTCGCGTTCGCCGTGTGCTGCGCGCCCTACGAGCTCGGCGTCGTCGATCGACGACGGGCGCCGGGGCGCGCCGCCGGTGGGCTCAGGTCGGGCCGCGTAGCTCGAGCTCACCGATTCGCACCTGTGCTGTGTCGCCGAGGTCGGTGATCCACAACAAGACGGTACGTCCTCGGGTCGGCGGAAAGGTGAACGCTGCTTCGCCGGCCACATTGCCGCGGCGGGCCCGTGCATTTCCCCAACTGTCGATGGTATCGGCCGCCCCGTCGGCGATGTAGACGGAGGCGCTCCAACCAGACGAGGCCCCTCGCACCCGCAGCTCGCTGACGGTGATCGCCCGTCCGAGGTCGATGACGATCCCGATACCTGCCTTGAGCCCACCGAAATCTCGATTCGCGTATTTCTCGGTTGTCCATACCGTTGCCTGCTTGCCGTCGGTGAGGAAGGTGACGAGCTCCGGGTGTTCGACGCCGTCTTGGGCCGCAGGGTCGAACGAGGCGATGGTGGCCGAGCCGAGCGGGATTGCCGTGTTCGGCGAAGTCGGCGAGCTGTTCTCGAGGCCGAGCTTCTCGCGCAGGCCGCGTCCGGCATCGGTGCGTCCGACCAGAACCCCCGCGACCGTGAGCGCTATGAGCACGAAGGCGCTTGCGATGAGCAGGGGAACGCGAGGGTGCCGCGCGGGAGCGCGAACCGACACCATCCGGGGCAAGGTCAACGAAGGTGTCGCAACCGCGGCGAGGTGGGCGGCGAGTGCGTTCGCGACGGAAGCAGTGTCGGGCCGGCGGGCCGGAGCACGTTCGAGCATTCGGTCGACGAGATCAGCCAGTTCGTGGGGGAGATCGGGGCGGTGGCGACGCAGCGACGGAGCCGGCATCTGCAACCGCGCGAGAGCGGTGGCCGCGTCGGTGTCGCTGACGAATGGTGCGACGCCCGCGAGCATCTCGTACAACACCACTCCGAGTGCGTACACGTCGGCGCGTCCGTCGAGCGGATTTCCCGTGATTTGTTCGGGCGCAAGGTACTTGGCGGTTCCCACCACGGTGCCGGGTTGGGTCAGGTCGGAACCGTCGAGCAACTTCGCGATGCCAAAGTCGGTCACCTTCACGGCGCCTCGCTCACCGAGGAGGATGTTCGCCGGTTTGATGTCGCGGTGGACGAGCCCGCGTCGATGCGCCTCGGCCAACGCTGTCGCGACCGACTGCGCGGTGGCGACTGCTTCTTCGACCGAAATCGGCGAACCGTCGTCGAGACGCGCCCGCAATGTCCTGCCGGGTACATACTCGAGAACGATGCCGTCGATCCCATGGTCGTGAAACGTGTCGTAGATGGCGACGATGCCGGGGTGTGAGAGCTGTGCTGCAAGCTTGCCTTCACCACGGAAACGTTCAAGGGAGATCGGGTCGCGCAGGTGCTCGTGGAGCAGCTTCACCGCGACAGGCCGCCGGAGCTGTTCGTCGGTTGCGAGCCAAACCGTGGCCATGCCACCGTGAGCGATAAGGCGGTCGAGGCGGTAGCGCATCGCGAGGCGGCGCCCCGGCTGGATCTCGAGCGGCTTCTGCAACGGGGTGTCGACCACGACGGCCTAACGCTAGCGGGACCACTCGGCGGCCACGTGTCGGTCGACTCCGTCAGCAACGAGCGCGGTGGAACGCGACCCCGACGACTCGCGGACCGCCATGGGTTCCAATGACTGCACCGATCGGCCCGACCCGGACCTGGGACAAGTCGACATCGGGCCGAAGGAGATCGAGGAACTCGGCAAGGTCAGGAGCGAACCCATGGATCACGTTGAGGTTCTCGATCGGACTGTGCTGCACGACCATGTCGCGCAGCCATGCGAATGCCTTCTTGCGGGTACGGGTCTTACCGGCGTCTGCTACTGCGCCCGAGCTCAGGTCGAGGAGTGGCTTGATCGAGAGCATGCTCCCGAGAAGGGCTTGTGCGCCGCCGATTCGGCCGCCCTTCTTCAGGTTCTCGAGCGTGTCCAAGGTGCCGTAGACGAACTGTCGGGACTTCAGGTCGTCGACCAACGCGAGGATTTCCACCGCAGAAGCGCCGGCGCGAGCGGCGCCGGCCGCGAGTGTCACGAGGCTGCCCAGCCCGGCGGTGATCGAGCGCGAGTCGACGACGTGCACCGAGATCTCGGAAGCGCACGCGAGCGCGGCATTCTGGGCGGACTGCATTGTGGCCGAAAGCTGAGCGGAGAGGTTGATGCAGACGATCTCGTGCGCCCCTTCGGCCTGCAGCAACCGGTAGGCGTCCACGAAGGCTCCGGGTGCGGGGGCCGCGGTCTGCGGCAGGTCGGGTGAGGTGGCGAGCTTGTCGTAGAAGTCAGCCGTCGACAGCTGTACGCGGTCGATGAACTCCTCGGTGCCGAATCGGATGGTGAGGGGGACCACGGTGACACCCAGTGCGGTGACTTCGTCATCGGTGAGGTCACAGGCGCTGTCGGTGACAATGCGAACGGTCATCGCAGTAGAGCTCCCAGATCGGAATGGCCGAAGTGTAAGTGGATGCACGGAGGGATTCATGCGGTGACCGAGACGACCCGCCTCGACCGGCGAGCGCGTACGCCATGGCGGATCCACCAGGTGATGAGCACCAGCACTGCGAGAATCGACAAGACCACCCCGAGGCCCGACAACGCGATCGACCGCACGCGCAGCTTGCCCTTCGCCAACTCGCCGATCGAGCCTTGGGGGGCGTTCACCGTATACTCAAGGAGCGAATCGCCCGAGGTCTTCACGCTGACGTCGAATGTCACGGTGTTCGGGCCTGGTTGGAGTGTGTTCGTGAGCGACGCGCCGCCCGGAAACGAAAGCTTCTCTGACCGCAGGTCGATGCGCACGGTCACGGAAACAGTGAGCCGATTTTCGACCACGAGCCGGATGGTTTCGCGCCGCGAGGTCAATGTGATCCGCTCGGACTCGGGCAAGGTGAAGGCGATGCGTCCGTCCGGTGTGCGGATCGCCCGCTCGACGAAGGCTGTGGCCGCGCTGCTGTACGCGCGGCGGGCCTCGGCGGTGAGCCGCTCGTCGGACGACGCGAGCAGCAACTCATCAAACGACGCGATGCGTCCGCTGGCCGCGGGGCCGAAGATCGCGGCGTAACTCGCGAGAGCCGCGCGGGCAGCGCCGATGTCCGCCGCGTGGGTTTCGACGTCGGGACCGCGGGAGACCACGAGCGAACGACGCATCGGTCCGGACACGAGGGTCTCGGTCTTCGCTTCACCCTCTACGGGGTTCGCTCGCGACACGGTGGCGAAGTAGCCATCGAGGTCGCGCAGTTGCGCCAGGGACGAAGCGCTGAGCGGCTTCAGCAACGACTCGACGAAGCGGCTGCTCGGCATCCAGTCGGCCGGGAGCACCACCACGCTTCCTCGGGCGAGGTTGGGGTGGTCGAAGAACGCCGCGGCGATGTCGGCGAACACTTGTTGCGCAACCACCCCGTGGTTCGCGGAGCGGTCGAGGTCGACGACCGCGGCCGTCAACCACGAGTCGGCTGACGCAGCCAGGAGATCCTGATTCGAGCTGTCGCGTACGCGAAATGTCTGTGCGAACGGGGACGGGAACGTTTCCGGGCGGACGGGCTCGAGCAGGGTGTCCGCAACGACGACGTTCGCGGTCCCTTCGCGACGGAGGGCTTCGAGCGAGCCGGGTGTGTCGTACCGGCCGAGCAGGGCGGCGCGCGTTGAGATTTCGGTCGTGGAGCGGCCGAGTGAGCGTGCCGCAACGTCACGACCCGTGCGAAGTTGGAGGGTGACGTGGTCGTCGTGGCCGGCGCGCCGCCAGGCGTCGATGTCGATCGGGACGAACGACGAGCCGAGCACGAGGTCCGCGCGGCTCGCTCGCTGAAGGTGTTCGAGGGTCGCCCGGGCGTCTGGTCCCGACGCGTCGAGCGCATCGAGCGTCTCGGGGTTGGGGACCACGGTCACCGATCCGGCCGGTGCACTGTCGAGCACCGTCGCCAGCGCATCGATGCGCGCCACCTCGCTCGACGCCATCGCGATGGAACCGTCGGGTTGGTCGGCAGTGGCCGACCGAACCCGTATCACGAAGCTCACGGTGTACTGAGTGTCACCAGCCGCCGCTGACCCGACTCGCACCAAAAACGTCGTGATGGGCTTGGACGACCCCACAGTGATCTGTACCGGGTACACCCCGGGTGTTTGCGGGAGCAGGTCGTACGCCAGGTTGAGCACCAACGTCTGCCGAGCGGGGTCGAGGGTCTCACTCACGCGTCGGACCACGCTGTTGTAGTCGCTGCGTGACGGTGTCGCTGCTCCGTCGGCTATCTGACGAACGCGCACGCGCGTCTCCCGTACGAAGATCGTTACACGCACCGAATCGGCCGGGGCGGCGGCCGGTGCCCGGATCTCGATGCGGAGTGATTCGGTGCCTCGTACTTGAGGGCTGATCGACACGAGCGATGCGACGATCGGCGACGCGGTCTCGGCCGCGACCGGCACCGCGAAAATCGTGAAGGCGCCGAGGATGATGGCGAGCGCCAGCGCGGGCCCGACACGCGCGGTCGGTCTCATGCCGTCGTCATCTGATAGCGCAGCACCGCCAGGCCCGGCTGCACCCGTGTGAAGCCCATGCGCTCATACAGGGTGAGCGCTCGAACGTTGTGCTCCTGGGTGTTGACCGAAGCACCGGTCGCGTTACGGCGCGCGAGCCACGCGAGAGCGTCGCTCACGAGGGAGGTCGCGACGCCACGGCCCTGATGGTCAGGGTTGACCGCGAGGCGTTGCAGGTAGCCCTGGTCGCCGGCGAAGCCCGTTATCGCGTAGCCGACGAACCCTTCGGAGAACGCACCCCTGAGTCGCGTGCTCGGAGTGGCCCGGATCGCCTCGACGAGATTTTCGCGATCGAGCTTCCAGAACGGATCGAACGCGCTCACATCGACGCGGAGAAGTGCACGATGGTGCCAGCGGCGGATGCGCCGCAGATCAGTGGGGTGATTTCCGAGCGGAACGAGGTCCGTGAGGTTGTGCTGGAGAAGGTGGAGTCGCTCGTGCACCGAGAAGCCTGCGCCGCGGAAGAACGACTGCTCGGGTTCGGTCAACGCTGCAGTGAGGACGTCACGGTACCCACGCTGTACGAGTCGTTGGACGACCTGTTCGAGACCCGCCAGCGTGAGCTCTTCGGGAGGCGACAACGGCGCGACGTATCCCGTGGTGCGGTGGCCACGCCACGAACCGATGCGGTATTGCTCGGTGCCGAACGTCAGCAGCGCCAGTTTGCTCATGCACGCCGCTCCATGGCCCGCCGTCTCCTGCGGGCCTCAACTGTACGCTGTCCGCGGTGACGCTCCTGTACGTGACCAACGCGGCCTGCCTTGAACATGATCCGGGCCCGACACATCCCGAGCGTTCGCAGCGGCTCGAGGCTGCGCACGCGGGGCTCGTCGCGTCCGGTGTCGAGGCTAAACTGATCACCGCCGAACCGGTTACCCGTGGCCTGGTCGAGCGTGTGCACGACACCCAAATGGTGGACCATCTCGAGACGCTCGACGCGAACGGCGGCGGGATCATCGACGCAGACACGGTGGTCTCGGCTGGGACACATCGTGCAGCCACGCTCGCCGCGGGGAGCGCGCTCACGGCGGTGCGCCACATCGACGCCGGGCTAGCGACGCGAGCGTTCTGCGCGGTTCGTCCGCCCGGTCATCATGCGACTCCGACGCGTTCGATGGGGTTCTGTTTGCTGAACTCAATCGCCATCACGGCGTCGATGCTGCGAGACCGAGGCGAGCGGGTCGCGATCGTCGACCTCGACGCGCATCATGGCAACGGTACCCAGGACACGTTCTATGACGACGCAGCAGTGTTGTTCGTGTCCATTCACCAGTGGCCCTTCTATCCGGGCACAGGCGCGCTCGACGAGGTCGGCCGGGGCGAAGGCGAAGGAAGCACGATCAACATACCCGTGCCGGCCGGAACCACCGGTGACTGGTACCGCGCGGCGATCGAGCAGGTCATCGCACCTGCGCTCGAGCGGTTCTCGCCGACGTGGGTGTTGCTGTCGCTCGGGTACGACGCTCACCGCGACGATCCGCTCACCGCGCTGGGGCTGACGAGCGGCGATTACGGCGACGTGATCGCCGATCTCCTCGCAGTTACACCCGATGCCAAGATCGTTGCGCTCCTCGAGGGCGGTTACGACCTCGACGCCGTGCAAAATGGTGTACACGCCACCCTCACCGCGTTCGCGGGCGCGGTCGAACATCCCGAGCACCCGACGTTCGGCGGCCACGGGCGAGAGGCCGTCGACGCCGCGGCGCTGAAGCACCGTGAGGCGCGCTGGTGATCTCTGCTGCGCTCCTCGAGATCGTGCGTCCGCTTGCTGAGCGGTTTCGTGATGACGACCGGAAGCTTTTTCTCGTCGGCGGGATCGTGCGCGACGAGTTGCTCGCGCACGGGACCCATGCGTGGGCTGACATCGATCTTGCGACCGACGCGCGGCCCGAGGACACGAAGAGACTCGTCGCCTCGCTCGCGAGTGCGGTGTGGAACCAAGGCGAGCGTTTCGGGACCATCGGGTGCCGCATCGGCGCCCACCCGTTCGAGATCACGACGTTTCGTGGTGAGTCATACCAAACCGGGTCGCGAAAGCCGACAGTGGTGTTCGCGGATGCGCTCGAGAGTGATCTGTCGCGACGAGATTTCACGATCAACGCGATAGCGGCCGACGCGTTCACCGGTGAGATGTACGACCCATTCGATGGTCAGGGTGACCTCGCCTCGGCTGTGCTGCGCACCCCACTCGGAGCCGATACATCGTTCTCTGACGATCCTCTGCGCATGTTGCGCGCCGCGCGATTCATCGCGCGGTTCGGGCTTTCCGTGGTGCCCGATATCGACCGCGCAATCGAACGGCACCGCGATCGTCTACGAATCGTGTCGTCCGAGCGCGTGCGCGACGAGTTGCACAAGCTCCTGACGGTCGAGGACCCTCGACCCGGGCTGTCGTTCCTCGTCGGCCACGACCTTCTGCGACCGTGGTTGCCCGATCTCGCGTTGCTCGCGGATGTGCGTGATCCCGATCACGGAGGCGTCGACGTGCTCGCGCACACGTTCGATGTCGTCGTGGCCTGCGCCAACGATCCCGTGCTACGGCTCGCAGCGCTGTTGCACGACATCGGCAAGGCCGTTGCGTTCGACGATCACGTGGTGCGCGGCGCGGGTCGCGCGGGCGAACTGCTCGTGGCGTTGCGCCACGCGAACGACGACACCCGCGACATCCGAGCGCTGGTGGCCTTGCACCACCGGGTGCATGACCACGATGGGCCGTGGCGACCGAGCGACGTCCGTTCGCTACTCGACGATGCGGGCGATCTGATTGACCGTCTGGTCGAGCTATCGGCGGCCGACGCGCGGGCGAGACGCGGCGACCAAGCTGTCGGACGCCGCGCGAACGTCGCGGCGTTCGTGCGTGAACGTTCGGTCATGGGCGAGACAGCGGCTGATCTCCGACCTGAGCTCGACGGATCGCAGATCATGGCCATCCTCGGCATCGGGCCCGGTCGCACCGTCGGCGAGGCCAGCGGGTTTCTTCGCTCGCTCCGGCTCGCCGACGGGGCCATCGGTACGGAGCGAGCCACCGAGGCATTGCGTGACTGGTGGGCCGCCCGGCAACTGGACGGCAAATAGGTGGCACGGCGACGACGAGGAAGGAGATCAGAGGCCTTCCTTGCGCGCCCGGATCACCAGGCTTGTGGCGAGCCAACCAGCTGCCGGGTTGAAGGCTTGAGCGCGGCGATCAGGGTCGGCTTCAATGACCACGTCCATGCGGAAGTTCGCCCTCGTCAGGCTCGTGTGGAGATCTGCGAACTGGTGAGGGAAGGTCGTCATCGGCCCCTCGCCGAGTGGCAGGCGACTGTTCGCTGCTCGCGCGACTCGGATGCTGCCGTCACCAGCGAGACGGAGCAACACAGTGAAGGGATGGGGGAGCGAGAAGGCGATGGTGCTGTCGGGATGCAGCACGCGGTGTGCTTGGCGAAAGACGCGGTCGAGGTCCTCGACCCCGGCGAGTGAGTACGCACTCACGAGCAGATCAATGCTCGCAGAGCGGCAGAAGGCAAGGTCGGCGAGGTCCGCGTGATGGAACTCGAGCTTCACGCCGTGTTGATCGGCGAGCCTCCTTGCGTGGGCGAGCTGCGTCGCGTCGGAGTCGACCGCGATGACCTTCGCCCCTTTTCGTGCCAGCGCGACCGAGCCGTGACCCATGCCGCAGCCCAAGTCGACCACGCGCTTTCCGGACAAGTCACCGAAGAGTCGATGGTCAAGCGAGGGGAGGTCGGGACCGAACGCCACGAAGTCGATCGTGCGATCGGCCGCGAACGGGAATGCGGTGCTGTAGCGAGTCCATGAAGGGGTCGTCGCGCTGTCTGTCATCGGGCCGGGCCTCCTCGGTGGATAGGCCTATTCTTGCGCGATTCGTGGAGGTCGTCGCCCGGTAGCCTTCGCGGTCATGAAGTTCGGGTTGGCTGCGGCGATCCAGGGCCGTCCAGGAGAAATCGACTACCGCCTCGAGCGTCAGCGCATTCTCGCGGCGTTCCGGTCGGGTACGCAGTCCGCGCCTCAGGTGTGCGACGCGCAGGACGAGCTTGTGCGCAATGCGGCGCACTGTGGCACACCCACCGCGGACTCGTGCCCGGTGTGCACCGCCCCGAGACTCGTGCACGTCACCTACGTGTTCGGTCCCCGGTTGCCCTCGTCGGGTCGCTGTATGACCTCCATGGCCGAGATGCAGCGGCTCGCACGACGCAAGGTGCCTTATAGCGCCTACGTAGTCGAAGTGTGCCCCGAATGTCGCTGGAACCACCTGGTTCGGAGTTATCTGCTCAACCCCTTGGTCTGATCGGAGCAGGAGCGCACCAGAGGTCCGCCCGCGATGTGACTTCTGCGGGTCTGGTCGTCCCGCACTGCGCGTTGTACGATCGTAGATACCGCCGGCAGCCCTCGAGCGCCGGACGGGAAGGAGAAGGCGATGACGAAGAAGGTCACGGCTCCGGCTGTGCGTGCGCGCAAGATGCGTTCGGGCGCCGAGCCACTCGTGATGCTCACCGCGTACGACGCCCCCGGTGCGCGCATGGTTGACGCCGCCGGTGCGGACCTGATCCTCGTCGGGGACTCGGTGGCGATGGTCGTGCTCGGCTATGACGACACCCTGCAGGTGACAGTCGACGACATCGCGCACCACACGGCGGCCGTTGCTCGCACGAAACCCCGGGCCCTCATCGTGGGCGATCTGCCGTGGATGAGTTATCACGTGTCGGTCGAGGAGACGGTCCGCAACGCGGCCAAGCTCATCCGCGCCGGGGCCGAAAGCGTCAAGCTCGAAGGGGGCCGTAAACGCCTGCCGATGATCGAGGCGTTGCTCGATGCCGAGATCCCCGTCATGGGCCACATCGGCTTGACGCCGCAGTCGGTGCACGCCATGGGCGGTTTCCGGGTGCAGGGGCGGGAAACGGCGGCCGCGCTGGGCCTGGTCGATGATGCAAAGGCGCTCGCCCATGCCGGCTGCTTCGCCATCGTCATCGAGGGAGTGCCTGATCAGGTGGCCGCGATGATCACCGACGCCGTCGACGTACCCACGATAGGCATTGGTGCTGGACCACATTGTGACGGGCAGGTGTTGGTCTTCCATGACGTTCTGGGTCTCGAGGACCGCGTCGTGGCGAAGTTCGTGCGGCGCTACGCCGATCTCAAGGCCGTCGGAATCGAGGCGTTGGAGCGCTTCGCGAGCGACGTGCGGTCCGGGGCGTTCCCGGCGGCATCCGAGAGCTACCATCTGAACGCCGAACAGTCCGAAGCCCTCGATCTTTATGGGGGCCCGGCCGGCGACTGACCCGCCGCCGGGCGGGCGGTTGCGAATTCACTCAACTGCGCTCGTCCGGCGGTCGAAAACCCGGGGGTGACGGTTCGTCGACGCCCCCATCCCGCTCGCTCGCACCGACGTTTCACCGTGGTCGCAAGCGGGTTCACCTATGTCGCCATGATGGGCGGCTTCGCCTCGTCGGCCCGAGCCGAGGAGGCGGCCAAGTTGGCGCGGGCCCGCCTCGTGACCGAGGCAGCGGACGTCGCCGCCACCCGTCGAGTCACGACATCCACATCGCTGTCGCTACGGGGCAGTGCCGTCGCTTCCTCGACGACGACAACATCGATTCTCGGTGTGACGACGACGTCGCTGAGCGGGCTCACGTTGCCGGGACTGCCTGCACCGCGGGGCGGGGGAGGTTCGTTCACGCCCGGTCCATCCACCTCCCTGACCGAGACACCTGGCGGTGGGTTTGGCGGTCTGCCGGCCACAACAGCGCTCCTGGGCGCGCCAGGTACCACCGCGCCCGGCGCGACGGTGCCTCCGGCCACAACCGCGCCCGGCGCGACGCTACCGACGACGACGGTGGCTCCGACCACCACGACAACCGAGGCACCGCCTCCGATCACCACGACGACGGTGCTTCCGATCACCACGACGACCGAGGCACCGCCTCCGGTCACCACGACGACCGAGGCCCCGCCTCCGGTCACCACGACGACGGTCAGCGGTGCGAGTTGACGACCGGCGTCACGAGGTCGTCGAGCGCCGGTTCGCCGTCATGGGAACGACGGCCCACATCGTTCTCACCGACGCCCCCGTGGACCTGCTCGACGCGGCCGAGACATATCTGCGCCGATGCGAGCGACGGTGGAGCCGCTTCGTAGCGACGTCGGAGCTGAGCGTCCTCAATCGTTCAGCCGGCCGGCTGACCATCGTGTCGGAGGCGACCTACGGCCTTGTCGCACTCGCCATCAATGCGTGGTGGTCGACCGGGGGAGCGTTCGACCCGACGGTGCACGACGCACTGTGTCAACTCGGCTACGACCGCGACTTCGCGTCCATCGGGTCGTCACGCGCCGCACCTCCGCCGGCACCCGCCCCCGGCTGCGCGGGCATAGAGCTGTTCCCGCCCTGCCGCGGGGTCCGCCTGCCGTCTGGCGTGCACCTCGATCTCGGCGGTATAGCGAAAGGGTACGCAGCCGACCGACTCGTCGAGTGCCTACTCGAAGCGGGGGCCGCCGGGGCGTGCGTGAACGTCGGAGGTGATATCCGGGTCGAGGGCTGCGGTCCCCACGATGGTCCTTGGGTGATCGCGCTCGATCACGGCCAGACCGTTGCACCGTCGCGAGTAGCGCTCGTCGCGGGGGCGGTGTGCACCTCCTCGCGCGCGCGGCGACGTTGGTGTGTCGGATCCGACGAGGCCCACCACTTGATTGATCCTCGGTCCGGCCGATCGGTTGACGAAGGACTTGCGTGGGTCTCGGTGATCGCACGGCATGCTGCGCAGGCGGAGGTGCTGACGAAAGCGGTTTTCCTCGCCGGGCCGGACATCGGACGAGTGTTGCTCGAGGAGCTGGGTGTGGCCGGGGTGCTGGTGCGCGACGACAACGTGATCATCGAGGCCGGCAACCTGAGGGAGTTGACCGTGTGAAGTCGCAGATCTGGTGGTACACGGCCCGCGCCGGTGGCATCGTCGCGTGGGGCCTGAGCGCGATCTCGGTCGTTTGGGGCCTTTTGTTGTCGAGCCGAGTCCTCGGTCGGCGGATCACCCGGCCGAAGTTGCTCGACCTGCACCGATTCCTCGGCGGCCTCTCGGTGGTGTTCACCGGGGTACACATCTCCGGCCTCGTGCTCGACTCGACCGTGCATTTCGGACCGCTCGAGGTGCTGATCCCATTTGCGTCCGACTGGGATCCTGGTGCGGTTGCGTGGGGCGTCATCGCGTTCTACATACTGGTCGCCGTCGAGGCGACCTCGCTCTTGCGTCGGCGCGTCGGCGAGCGCATATGGCGCATGGTGCACTACGGCGGCTTTGCCGTCTTCCTGTTCGCCACGATTCACGGCCTCAAGGCTGGAACCGACGTCGAGAACCCGCTGATCTGGTGGCCCGCGGCCGGGGCGAGTGCGGCGGTCGTCGGGCTGGTAGCGGCGCGTGTCTTCGCGAACGGTGATCCGGTGCCGAAGGCACAGGCCACCGACTCGATACACGTCGACCGCCCGGGGGCGGATTTGCTCGAACGAACTCTGGAGGGCCTGCGTCACCTCGACGAGACCCCGAGTCCGGACCTCGTCATCATGGCTGAGACGATCGAGGCAACGGACGAGGCGACCGTGCCCCCACCTGCGCCGCTGAGCCCCCGCATGGCGGTGTCAGGGTCGTTGTTTCCGACCGCGGACGAGGTCCGGACCGAGCCGGGCGCGCTCGACCTGACCGTGCTGAGCGGTCTGGACGATCGCCGTCGGTATGGCCCACCGCCTGCTCCGCCGCGCCCCCCGTGGGCGGCTGATCGTGTCATGAGGGTGCCGGCCGGGCCGGAGCCAGAATCCTTTCAAACAGTCCCGATGCCCTCAGTCGAGCCGCGGTGGCCCCCAATTGCCCCGGTGGGGGCGCCGAGCCAGGGGACCCCGATCGGCCCGACGACCGATGACGCTGTTGTGGACCCACGGGTCCTGCCGGTGCGGACGCCGCGGCGACTCTCACGGACGACCGTGGCCGCGACGAGCCTCGACTCGTGGCGTCCGGAGCGGGCCGAAAAGGGCTCGCTCCGAGCCCCCCCACTGCCACCCGCAGAGGTCGACCCGACGACTGGTGAACCCGATCCGCAGGCATACCGCAAGTGGCTCCGGGAATGGCTCGCGTACGTCGAGTCACAAGCCTGATCCCCGGCTGGGGATAGGTCTTGGGTTGGGTCACGAAGGCGGGCGAGGGGTGAATGAGAGCTCGCCGCCGGCGGCATGGACCGTGATGGTGGAGCCGTCGGCGATCGTGCCGTCGAGCACCAAAAGCGCCAGTGTGTCGGCCAGGTGGCTCTGGATGGCGCGCTTCAACGGGCGAGCGCCGAACGCCGGGTCATAGCCCAACTCGGCGAGAGCGGTCCGCGCTTCGGGCGTGACCTCGAGCGTGATGTGCCGATCGGCCAGACGCTGCTGCAGCCCCTGCAGTTGGATGTCGACGATCGGAAGCATGTCGGTTCTGGTGAGCGAGCGGAACCGCACGATGTCGTCGATGCGGTTGATGAACTCGGGTCGAAAGAAGGCCGCGGGATCGCCCACCAGATTTGACGTCATGATGAGCACCACGTTCGAGAAGTCGACCGTGCGACCGTGACCGTCGGTGAGTCGGCCGTCGTCGAGGAGCTGCAGCAACACGTTGAACACCTCTGCGTGGGCCTTCTCGACCTCGTCGAGCAGCACCACCGCGTACGGACGACGCCGAACCGCTTCGGTGAGTTGGCCGCCCTCGTCGTAGCCGACGTAGCCCGGAGGCGCGCCGATCAGACGAGACACCGAATGCTTCTCGAGGTACTCGGACATGTCGAGGCGGACCATCGCCCGCTCGTCATCGAAGAGGAATGTGGCGAGCGCTCGCGCGAGTTCGGTCTTGCCGACGCCCGTGGGGCCGAGGAACAAGAACGAGCCGATCGGGCGATGGGGATCGGACAGACCGGCCCGATTTCGTCGGATGGCGTTCGCAACAGCACGCACGGCGTCGTCCTGGCCGATGACACGTTGATGGAGCACGTCCTCGAGGCGGATCAGCTTGTGCATCTCGCCTTCCATGAGCCGGCTCACCGGAACACCTGTGGATCGGCTCACGACCTCCGCGATGTCTTCCTGATCGACCTCCTCTTTCAACATGCGTTGCTGCGACTGGAGCTCATCGAGCGCTTTGGTCGCGGCGGTGATCTCCCGCTCGATCTGGGGGATGGTGCCGTAGCGGATCTCGGCGGCCCGTTCGAGGTCGAACGCGCGATCGACCTCAGCTCGCAGAACTTCGAGGGCCTCCATCTTCTCGCGAATCGCCGCAATCGCCGTCTTTTCGGACTGCCAATGGGCTTTCATGCCTGCGCTCTGCTCCTGCAAGTTCGCGAGGTCTTCGTCGAGGTCGTCGAGTCGCTCTTTCGAGCGGACGTCGGTCTCCTTTGCGAGGGCGAGCCGTTCGATCTCGACCTGGCGGATGCGTCGCTCGATGATGTCAATCTCGGTCGGCATCGAATCGATCTCGATGCGGAGCTTCGACGCGGCTTCGTCGATGAGATCGATGGCCTTGTCGGGCAGAAACCGCCCGTTGATGTAGCGATCGGATAGCACAGCCGCTGCGACGAGCGCGGCGTCTTGGATGCGTACGCCGTGATGAACCTCGTACCTTTCCTTCAAACCCCGCAGGATTGCGACGGTGTCATCGACCGACGGCGGCGCGACGTAGACCTGCTGGAAACGGCGTTCGAGAGCGGGATCCTTCTCGACGTACTTCCGGTATTCGTCGAGGGTGGTGGCGCCGACCATGCGGAGCTGGCCGCGTGCCAGCATGGGTTTGAGCATGTTCGAGGCGTCCATGGCGCCCTCGGCTGCGCCGGCTCCGACCACTGTGTGCATCTCGTCGATGAAGGTGATGACTTGTCCGTCAGCGTCGGTGATCTCCTTGAGAACCGCCTGCAAACGCTCTTCGAACTCACCCCGGAACTTCGCGCCCGCGAGCATCGACGCCAGGTCGAGCGCGACGACGCGCTTGTCGCGGAGGGATTCGGGCACGTCGCCCTCGACGATGCGCCGCGCGAGTCCTTCGACGATGGCCGTCTTGCCGACGCCGGGTTCGCCGATGAGCACGGGGTTGTTCTTCGTTCGGCGGGAGAGAACCTGGATCACCCGCCGGATCTCGTCGTCGCGACCGATGACCGGGTCGAGTGTGCCGGCCCGCGCGTCGGCGGTGAGATCGCGCCCGTACTTCTCGAGAGACTGATAGCTCGTCTCAGGGTTCTGGCTGGTGATGCGGTGGCTGCCGCGGACTTCGCGCAAGGCCGTGAGGAGT
Source organism: Actinomycetes bacterium (assembly GCA_031393535.1). GTDB lineage: Bacteria > Actinomycetota > Acidimicrobiia > Acidimicrobiales > WLNW01 > WLNW01. Next base: position 20,026 of record JANMVY010000515.1, read on the forward strand.
TGCTCGCGGTCGATCCGTAATCCGCTCGCGAGCGCGAGGAGGAGGTGCTCGGTGGAGAGGTAGTCGTCGGTGAGCTCGGCGCGAGCATGATCGGCGAGCTCGAGCACCTCGGTGAGCGCCTTGGAGATGTGTGTCTGACCGCCGTAGGCCCGAGGAAGCTTGGCGATCGCGTCTTCGAGACGGTTCCGCAACGCCACAATGTCGGCACCCACGCGTTGGATGATGGCCAAGACGACGCTCTCGGGCTGGCCGAGCAGCGCGACGAGGAGGTGATCGGGGGTGACCTCGGGGTTGGCGCGCGAGCGAGCCAACTCGGTTGCGGCGCTGAACGCCTCCTGCGTCTTGAGGGTCCACCGGTTCGGGTCGAGGGCCATGGTTGCTCCTTCGCAAACTTGACAACGACCGTAGCAACTTTTCTGATGGACGCCTCGGGACTTTGGTCCCGAAATGTCGGCGGACGCTCAGCGTGGGTGCGGCTCGCGGTAGACCGTGAGCGTCTGGCGTATGGGCACGAGGTCGCGTCGGTACTGGCGGTGGGTTGCTTCGACCGCCGCGTCGGCGTGGAGTTTCAGTCGGCTGATCTCGGCCAGCGTGAGTTCGAGCGCCGCCTCGAGCTCGAGGACCCGCTTGACGCCGGCCAGGTTCAGCCCTTCGCTCGTGAGCTCCTGGATGCGCTGCAGACGGGAGATGTCGATGTCGCTGTATCGCCGGCTGCCGCCGCCGGTGCGCGCAGGATCGAGCAGGCCCTTGCGCTCGTAGATGCGGAGGGTCTGGGGGTGCATGCCGGCGAGCTCGGCCGCGACCGAGATCACGTACACGGCACGGTCACGGGAGATACGGGGAGAAGCCATCTCACACTCCGAAGTGTGTCCGTGGGGAACCGGGGGTGGCGACGGAGAGCGCCTCGATCGCCGCACGTTGATCCGGGGTCAGGATCGTGGGCACCTGGACGTCGACGGTGACGAGGAGGTCGCCCTGGTGCGCGGGCGTCGCGATGCCGCGGTGACGCACGCGGAAGGTTCGCCCCGAACGGGTGCCCGCGGGAACCTTCAGCGTCACCGGCTCGCCGTCGAGGGTGGGAACGGTGATCGCCGCGCCGAGCGCCGCCTCGGGAAAAGTTATCGGGGCCACCAACGTCAGGTGATCGCCGACCCGCCCGAACAAATGGTGCGCGGTGACGTGGAGGAGCACGTGTAGGTCGCCGGCGGGTCCCCCGTTCGGGCCCGGAGCCCCACGGCCCTTGAGCCGGATTGTCTGGCCGTCTGCAACTCCGGCCGGGATACGAACGTTGACCTCGCGGTCACGTGCCATGGTCCCGCGACCGGCACAGGTCGGGCACGGATCGGTGACGATGCGGCCGCTCCCGCTGCATTGGGTACACGGGGCGCTGAAGGAAAAGACCCCCTGGTTGTCATCGACGACGCCCCGGCCCGCGCATACGCCACACGTGGTGGGCGACGTGCCCGATCGTGCCCCGGAGCCGCGGCAGGTGTCGCAGGGTGCGTCGCCGAGCAGGTGCAGCGTGGTGGTGAGCCCGGTCGCCGCGTCGCGAAACGACAACGTCAGCGCGGTCTCGAGGTCCGCGCCACGCGTGGGACCGGCTCGGCCGGCGCCGCGTCGGTTGCGTCCAGCTCCGAAGAGGCCACCGAACAGGTCGCTGAGGTCGTCGCCGCGGACGTTGCCGAAACCGCCGGGTCCACCCGGACCCGGGCGGGACCCCAGCGGCCCGAGTGTGCGGACCTCGTCGTACTCCTTGCGGCGACCCTCGTCGCCGAGCACGTCGTATGCGGCCGAGATCTCCTTAAAGCGTTCTTCGGCGGAGACGTTGTCGGGGTTGGCGTCGGGATGGAACTGCCGGGCGAGCTTGCGGTACGCCTGGGTGAGCTCCTTCGCGGTGGCGGTGGAGCCAACCCCGAGGGTCTTGTAGTAGTCCTTCTCGAACCACTCACGTTGAGCAGCCACCGCACACCTCCTTGTCGTCTGGTTGTGGGGGACGTGGTGCGGTTGGGTCAGCCGCGGACCTTGACGAGTGCAGGACGGACGACACGTCCGTTGAGCGTGTACCCAGTGCGGAGCACCTCGATCACGATCGGCCCCGCAAGCGTGGTGTCGTCGACCGGCTCGTGCATCACTGCCTCGTGATGCGCCGGGTCGAAGGCCTCGCCGTCGGGGTGGAGTCGGGCGAGACCCTCGCGCTCGAGCACCGAGAGGAGCGAGGCCTGGAGAGGCTCGATGTCCTTCGCTCCGTGGAGCAGCGCTGCATCGCAGGAGTCGAGCGTGGGCAACAGGTTTTCTACCAGGCGAGCGTTCGCCCGATCGACGAGTTCGACATTGCGCTTTTCGGTCTGGCGGCGAAAGTTCGCGAAATCGGCCGCCACCCGACGCAAGTCGTCGAGGTACGAGTCGCGTTCGGCCGTGACGCGGTCGAGATCGTCGAGCAGGCCTTCGACCGTCAGCGGTTCGGGCGAGGGTTCGAAAGGTTCATGGTCGTGGTTCTCGTCGTCGCCGGCGTCCGCAGGCGCCGGCGCCTCGTTCATCGCTTGTCCTCGTCGATGATCTCGGCGTCGACGACGTCGTTGTCCTGGTTCGGCGATGCGCTGCCTGCGGTGGCCCCGGCCGCCGCGTTGTCGTAGAGCCGTTGACCGAACTGTTGGCTTGCCAACATTAGGGCCTCGGTGCAGGACTTGATCGTCTCGAGGTCGCTACCCGTGAGGGTCTCCTTCAGCGCGGCGAGCTTCGCTTCGACGTCGGAGCGCTCGTCGGCCGAGATCATCTCGCCCTGTTCGCGCAGCACGCGGTCGGTCTGGTAGACGAGCGAATCGGCGGTGTTTCGAATCTCGGCCTCCTCGCGGCGGCTCTTGTCCTCGGCGGCGTGTTGCTCGGCGTCACGCACCATCTGCTGGATCTGGTCCTTCGACAGCGAGGACTGGCCCGTGATGGTCATCGATTGCGACTTGCTCGTGGCGCGGTCCTTCGCCGATACGTGCACGATGCCATTGGCGTCGATGTCGAACGTGACTTCGATCTGCGGTACGCCACGCGGCGCGGGCGGAAGATCGACGAGCTGGAACTTGCCGAGGGTTTTGTTGTACGAGGCCATCTCGCGCTCACCCTGCAGCACGTGGATCTCGACCGACGGCTGGCTGTCGTCGGCGGTGGTGAACACCTCGGTGCGACGGGTGGGGATGGTCGTGTTGCGTTCGATGAGGCGGGTCATGACCCCGCCCTTTGTCTCGATGCCGAGCGACAACGGGGTGACGTCGAGGAGCAAAATATCTTTGACCTCACCTTTCAACACGCCGGCCTGCACCGCGGCACCGATGGCCACCAC
>JANMVY010000537.1:0-6703 GCA_031393535.1 Actinomycetes bacterium
CGTTGCTCACATCGGTAGACGCGGCCCACGCGTCATCCCAGCCGTACGCGGTGAGATCGATCAAGGCCCGAGAAGCTCCTTGAGGACGCGCACGTCGGCCATCACCTGTGCCGCGTCGACCGGGTCGCTCCATTGCGCGCCCGCGCACTCGCGATACATGCGGTGCACGTTGGCTGCGAGTCGGAACGGCTCGTTCCACGCGGCGTAGGGGCCCAGCTCGATGTGCGTGCACGCGTCGAGCACCGTTCGGCCGGCCGCGAAGTGGGCCGCCGCCTCTCGTTGCACGAACTCGAGGTACTCGCGCATGGCGCGAACACCGTCGACACCGCACACCGGACCGTGGCCGGGCACCACGTGTTGCGGCGCAAGCGTCTCGATGTGTGCGAGTGCGCGTATCCACTGTTCGGTCGAGCCTTCCCAACCGATGGGGGTGCACCGGTGGAAGAACACGTCGCCTGCGAACACCACACCCACTTCAGGGAGATGCACGATGAGGTCGCCCTCGGTGTGCGCGGGCCCGACGTAGACGATGTCGGCGCGCAGCCCACCGAGGTCGACGGTGAGGTCGGCGTCGATCACGTGGTTCGGCGGCACGAGCTCGATGCCGCCGAAGTCGAACGGCGAGAACTCACGCTGCAGGTCGCGCAGGTGCTCGGGCGGATCGACCATGGTGCGGATGGCTTCGGCGGCTTCTGGCAGAAACATCGAGAACCGCTCGACGCACCCGCGATGTCCGATGATCTCGGCGCCGGCGAAAAGCTGATTACCCCAGCAGTGATCGCCGTTGTGGTGGGTGTTCACGAGACGCTCCGCCGGCTCGGGATGTACCGATGCGTACAGGTCGATCATTCGGCGGGTCAGTGAAAGGTCGTAGAGCGTGTCGACGACGAGCCCGCCACCGCGCGCCACGAAGCCCGAGTTCGACCATCCGAGGCCGCGGTCTTCCTGCTCGCAGGCGTACACGCCATCGGCCAACTGCACCAGCTTCATCGTGGCGATCCTACGTCCGCCCGCGCCGAGAGTCGGCCGTGGGAACTGTGGGCACCTCCACGGCGTTGTCACCGACGATGAACAAGACCCCAATCCCCTCAAGCCCGCGGACGCTCGCGACCGATGCCACCGGTGCGCCGGTGATGCTCGCCCGATGGGTCGGTATCACAGCCGGTGTCGTGAGCGCGGGCGTTGCGCTCGGCGTGGGCGAACTTCTCTCGGGGCTCAGCAGCCGTGTGCCGTCGCTCGTGATCGCAGTCGGCGAGCTGTTCGTCGACGTCACCCCCGGCGCGGTCGTCGAGTCCGGTATCCAGGCCGCGGGAACCAACGACAAGCCGCTGCTGCTCGCGACGATCGTGGTGGCGTCGTTGCTCGTCGGCGGGGCACTCGGGCGAGCTGCTCGAACCCGCACACGTCGTGGCGATCTTGGGTTCCTCGCGTTCGGTGTGTTCGGCGCGTGGGCCGCGCAACGCAACCCGTTCGCAGCGACCGGCTGGTCGATCGTCGCCGCCCTCGTCGCAGCCGCCACAGGCGCCCTCACGTTGCGTGTCCTGCTGGCAATCGCCGCGCTGCCCACGGTGAAGAACCGCGCCGACACGCGGGCGCCCGCCAATCTGGCGTTTCCCGCTCGCCGCGCCTTCCTCGGCCTCACCGGTACCGCGGCCGCCGCGGCCGTCGTGTCGGCAACGGTCGGCCGATCGCTGCGCAACGGACGTTCGGTCGAGGGAGCACGCCAGCAGGTGGCGTTGCCGGGTGTGAGCGGCGCAAGCGGCACGGTCGACGCGGCCGCTGCGGCGACACCTGCGGGGGCGCTCGACGCCGCGGTCGCCGGGATCTCGTCGTACATCACGCCTTCCAAGAGCTTCTACCGCATCGATACCGCGCTCGTCGTACCCCAGGTCGATCCGAAGAACTGGAAGCTCAAGATCGGCGGCCTCGTCGACCGCCCGTACGAGATCACCTATGACGAGATCCTCGCGATGGACCTGGTCGAACACACGGTCACGCTGTCGTGCGTGTCGAATCCCGTCGGCGACCAATACGTCGGAAACGCGGTGTGGCGCGGTGTGCCACTCACCACCATCCTCGATCGCGCCGGCGTCAAGCCCACCGCCAAGCAGATCGTGGGCATCTCGGTCGACGACTTCGACGCCTCGTTCCCGACGGAGCTCGCGTACGACGGCCGCACCGCGCTGCTCGCGGTGGGCATGAACGGTGAGCCGCTGCCTGTGCGACACGGGTTCCCGGCGCGGCTCGTCGTGGCCGGGTTGTACGGCTATGTGTCCGCGGTGAAATGGCTGAAAGAGATCCGCCTGGCCGATGCGTCCTATGACGCCTACTGGATCCCGCGGGGCTGGTCGAAGCTCGGACCGATCAAGACGCAGTCACGTATCGACGTGCCTCGCACCCCGAAGATCAACGCCGGACGCACGGCGATCGGTGGCGTCGCGTGGGCGCCCCGCAAGGGCATCGCGAAAGTCGAGGTGCAGATCGACAACGGCGGCTGGCAACCGTGCAAGGTCGGCGGCTCGACGAGCGACGAGACCTGGGTGCAATGGATGGCCGACTGGGACGCGAAGCCCGGCAAGCACTCGATCCGGGTGCGTGCCACCGACAAGACGGGGTTCACCCAGTCGGCGAAGGAAGTCGACCCCCGACCGAACGGCGCCGAGGGCCAACACACCATCTCGGTGACGGTGGTCTGACCACCACGATCGTGTACAGCCCGCGTCAGATGTCGAGCGCGTCGCGAGTGCGGGCCAGCTCGTCGGGGTCTGCGGTGGTGGGCACCAAGAAGAGCTCGTCGGCGCCCGATTCGCGCACGTTGTCGACGGCTTCGCGCAACGCCGCGGGCGTGAACAACGTGACGCCCGCGGCAGCCCACTTGCCGACGTCCTCACCGAATATCCGCATGTACTCGTACGCGTAGCGACGCAGGCGCTCCTCGGCACCGGGGCCTAGTGCATACCAAAAGCTCGTCGACAGGTGTGGCGCGTCGACCCGATCGACCGCGGCCCACGCGGCCTTGATCATTGCGAAGGGGGCGGCGATCGCGTCGCGGTTCCCGTCGAGCGTGAATGCGCCGTCGACACCGATCGCCCATTTCGCCGCCCGCGCGATCGACTTGGGTCCCATGGATCCACCCACCAGCGGTGGACCACCCGCCTGCACCGGAGGCGGGCCCACAGGATCGGCACCTTCGAACGGTGGCTCACCCGCCCAGATGCGCTTCATGGTCGCTACCTGCTCGTCCATGCGCGACCAGCGGCGCGCGTAGTTGCCGTTGATCGCCCGATAGTCGTGCTCGCGCCCGCCGACGCCCACCCCCATCGTGAGGCGACCGTCGCAGAGCCGATCGACCGAGGCCATCTGCTTGGCCACCTCGACTGCGTCGTGCGCGGGCAGGATCACAATGGTGGTCCACAGTCGCACCCGTTCGGTGAGTGCGGCTGCAGCAGCCAACTGCACGATCATCGAATGCGCCGGGAACGTGACGCGTTCGGGAACCGCAAGGCTGGCATAGGGACCGTCGTCCACCCCACGACACCACGCGAACACTTCGGCGCGGCCGTGGGGAACCATCGTTGGCAGCGTCATCGAGATGTCCATGGCTGCATCCTTTCACCTCGATCTACCGGTACGACCCAGCGGGATCGAATGGACAGACCGGCCTACGCTCCTGCCATGAAGCATGTGGCGATCCTCGACGACTATCAGCAGGTGTGGGACCAGTACGCGGACTGGTCAGGGCTCGACGGTCACGTGACGGTGACCTCGTTCGCCGACCACCTGTTCGACGAGGACTCGTTGGCCGCGCGCCTGGCCGGCTTCGAGATCGTGGTCGCGATGCGCGAACGCACGCCGTTTCCTGCTTCGCTCCTCGACAAGCTCCCGCAACTCGAGTTGCTGGTGACCACCGGACCGTTCAACGCGGCGATCGACATCGACCACGCCGCGGCACGGGGCGTCATGATGTGCGGCACCGGCGGGGCGATCTTCAACACGAGCGAGCTCACCTGGGCGCTGATCCTCGCATGCGCACGCCACGTGCCGGCCGAGGACCGCAACATCAAGTCGGGCGGGTGGATGACCACCGTGGGTAGCGATCTGTTCGGAAAGACCCTCGGCTTGTGTGGTGCAGGCCGACTCGGCGGCATCGTGGCGAACGTCGGCAAGGCGTTCGGGATGAAGCTGATCGCGTGGAGCCAGAACCTCACGGACGAACGCGCAAACGAGATCGGCGCGGCCAAGGTCGACAAGGACACGTTGTTTCGCGACGCCGACGTGCTCAGCATTCATCAGGTGCTCAGCGACCGCACGCGCCACCTCGTCGGTGCTCGCGAGATCGGGCTCATGAAGCCGAGCGCGATCCTCGTGAACACGTCACGAGGGCCCATCGTCGACGAGCTCGCGCTCGCCGATGCGTTGCGGGCGCGCACCATTCGCAGCGCAGGTATCGACGTGTTCAGCGTCGAGCCCCTCGCGGCCGACCACCCGTTCCGCAGCCTCGACAACATCGTCACGACACCCCACCTCGGCTATGTGACCGAAGGTTGCTACGAGGTGTTCTACCGCGACATCGTCGAAGACATCGCGGCCTGGCTGAACGGCGCGCCGGTGCGCCTCGTGCAACCCGCACCGAAGTAGTGCGGTGAGCTCTCGTTCCGAGGCGATCGACCAGTCGAGGGTGGTCGTCGCCGTCGCGTTGGCGTTGGCCGCGTGAGCCGTGCGCGGCGGTCAGGGGCGGGCGAACGAAGGGGCGACATCGACGAGATCGCGCACGATGTCCATGGCCGTGGCGTCGCCGCGGATCGTGAACGCGAAATCGGCAGCGTCGATGCGATCACCCATCAGGAGGCACAACTCACGCGCGGCGGCGTTGAACGTGAACTCGACCCCACTTGCCGCACCGGAACCGAGCGGCATGGTCCACGTGCCACCGCCCGAACCGCTGAGGTTGACGGTGACGAGCGCGTGGTGGGGGCGATCGGTCACGATGAGCGCTAACGGCAACAGGTCGATCGCCAGGTTGCACATCACGAACATGTGCTGCCCGGACGGATCGAGCGACGAACGGTTCGTGACGCGCCGGATGTCGTTCGCGTGGATCCATGTCTCGAAAGAGCGGTCGACGATCGTGGTGTCGGCCGGAACATCGAGACCCAGCCAGTTGAGCTCGGAGTCGCAGACCGCCAACCCGTGGCGCAGCCGGTCGACGCTCGCGCGCCAGAACCGGCGCGTCTCGCTCGGGGCGACGCCGCGGTGCTGGGCGATCAGGCGATCGGTGGCCTCGTCGAGTTCTCCCGCGGCGACGGGGCGCGCGTCGCGACCGCTCAGCCGCGTGACGAGCACCTCGTGTACGGCGGCGAGATGCGCGATCGTGTCCTGCACCGACCAACTGCCGACGACTACCGAGGACCAATCGCGTGCGTCGAGCGTTTCGAGATCTGCGTCGAGTGCGTCACTCACCTCAACGAACAGACCGGCGGCCGTGCCGGGCTCGGCCAAGGGGACCTGCGGGGCACGAGAGTGGGTCGCCGCGGCGAACACTGATGCGGGCAAGGTTGACGGTGCAGGCGCAGACGAATCGTTCACCAGTGCGCCAAGCGTGTCGAGCCGTTCGACGAGCGAATCCCTCTCAAACGCCATGACGCCCCACCCTAACGCTGGGCGCGGTCGTGCAGCCGAGGGGCGGTCGGTTGCAATGCAAGAGCAATCATCGCGACATGTTCGGAACGTCGCTCGACCCGGATCACCGACCGTCGGCCACGGTCCGGCACACAATCAAGACTTGGGAAGAACATCCTGTGCAATGCGGTGTCATCGACGGGTGAGGGTCTCCGGCGGGGACAGCTTGAGCGACACCGGGGTATCGAGCTCGAACGGTGAGTGCAGCCCGAGCTCGTCGCCGATCTCGCGCAACGCAGGGACCACCTCTTTGCCCAACAGCTCGATGCAGCGCAACGAGTCGGCGTGCGACACGTTGCCGTCGTTCCCCCACAGCATGAGGATGCTGGGCCGACAGGTCTCGAGCACGATCCGCAACTCCTTTACGACGGTCTCGGGATCACCGGCGACGATCTCGTGGGTGCGCAGCTGATCTTCGTAGGCCGCCGCGCCCGACTTGAACACGCCACCGTTCGCGAACTTCGCGTAGTCGAGCCGACGCGACTCGGACCCATAACCCGGCGGGTTCACCCAATACGGATAGCCGAGGCCGGTGAACTCCCCTTGCATCCACATGAACTGGCGGCCACCCTCGAGCGCCTTTTCCTTCGTGTCGGCCACGTGTACGCGCAACAAGTAGCCGCGGTTCTCGGGGCCCGGTTCGTACCCTGACTCGCGCGCGGCGTCGTCGTAGGTTTGCCAGAGTTGACCGGTGAGATGCAGTGGCGTGTTGAGCGAGATGTACGGATAGCGGTGGCGGGCCGCCCATTGAATGGTCTCCGCGCTGAACACGCCGGGCACCCAGATACGTGGGTGCGGTTGTTGCAGCGGCTTCGCCCACGGGTTGACGACCCGGTACTGGAAGTGCTCGCCCTCCCAGGCGAACGGACCGTCTTCGGTCATGATCTTGACGAGCAGGTCGTGCGCCTCTTGGAAGCGTTCGCGGTTGTACGCCGGATTCGCGTTGAGCGCCAGCGCCTCTTGGCCCGCACCGCGCACGATGCCGGAGATCAAGCGGCCCTTGCTGATCATGTCGATCATCGCG
>JANMVY010000539.1:0-1770 GCA_031393535.1 Actinomycetes bacterium
TCACGACCCAGGGGGACCCACGATGTCGACCGAGACCACGCGCGCCGTGCTCGACCACCACATGAAGGCGCTGAACGACGGCGACATCGAGGCGGTCATGGCCGACTACGCCGACGATTGCGTGTTCATCAACACCACCGGCACGACGATCGGCGCGGCACCGCTGCGCGCCATGTTCTCGAAGGTGCCGGCGGGCATGGTCGACCACATGGAGATGCTGCACTCGGTCGCCGAGGGCGACATCGGCTACATCGTGTGGCGCATGGCGAACATCCCCATGGGCACCGACACGTTCGTGGTGCGCGATGCCAAGATCGTGGCCCAGACCGTGGCGACATACACGGCCAAGTGAGGCCCCGGGGGCGCGGGCCTCGTCAGCTCTCGTGTAGGCGAAAGGCCTCATGGAGAGCGGCCACAGCCGCCTCGGCCTGATCCTCACGCACCACGCAGGTCAACCGGATCGCCGACGTCTGGATCATCTCGATGTTGATGCCCGCCGCCGAGAGCGTCTCGAACATGGTGGCCGCAACGCCGGGGTTCGATTTCATTCCCGCGCCGACGATGCTGACGCGCGCGATGTGCGGGTCGGAGGTCGTTCCGGTTGCGCCGATCTCGCCCCGCAAGGCCTCGACGAGGGCGACGCCGGTCGCAAGCTGGTCGGAGGGGAGGGTGAACGAGATGTCGGTGACACCGGCCGCGGAGACGTTCTGCACGATCATGTCGACGTTGATGTCGTGGTCGGCAAGGCGACGGAAGATGCGGGCCGCCACACCCGGTCGGTCGGGTACTCCGCTGACCGTGAGCTTGGCGTCGCCCATGTCGTGGGTGACCGCCGAGACGATCGCGTGTTCCATTGACGGGTCCTCCTTGGTGACCCACGTGCCCGGCTCCCAGGTGAAAGCCGAGCGCACGTGGAGTTTCACGCCATACGTTCGAGCAAGCTCGACCGAACGCATGGCCGGTTTCGGGCAGCCGGTGGCGGTCATCTCGAGCAGCTCGTCGTACGAGATCGCCGCCATCTTGCGAGCCTCGCTCACGACGCGCGGGTCGGTCGTGTACACGCCCGACACATCGGTGTACAGCTCGCACGCGTCGGCGCCGAGAGCGTGGGCGAGTGCCACAGCTGTGGTGTCGGAGCCGCCGCGCCCGAGAAAGGTGATGTCGTGTTCGGTGGAGACCCCTTGGGCACCGCCCACCACCGGCACGATGCCCTGGTCGACTGCGGCACGGATGCGGTCGGGTCTGACCTCGAGGATCTTCGCGTTCGTGTGGGTCGCGTCGGTGATGAACCCGGCCTGGCTGCCGGTGAAGGACGCGGCAGGGATCCCCAGATCGTTGAGGGCCATGGCCACCAGTGCGCAGGCCTTGCGCTCGCCACCGGTGATCAGCATGTCCATCTCGCGGCCGGGGCGGGTCTTCGAGACGTCGATCGCGAGCCGCAGCAGGTCGTCGGTCTCGTTGCCCATCGCGCTGACCACGAGCACCACCTGATCACCCCGGCGACGACTGCGCGCAACGTGGTCGGCCACCCCGCGGATGCGATCGGGATCGCCGACCGAGGTACCACCGAACTTCTGGACGAGCAGAGCCACGAAAAACCACGTTACTGATTTGTCCGGTCACTGAGCACACTGCGGCGCAGCGACGTTGGTAGCGTTCCCCCCTCGTGGGAACCGCCAAGCGCGAACGTCAAAAAGCCGGACGACAAAGCCGTCGAGAAGAGGCAGCCGTCGCGGTAAGGAAGCAGAAGAGTCGCAAGCAGGCGCGCTC
>JANMVY010000554.1:0-1861 GCA_031393535.1 Actinomycetes bacterium
TCGCAACGAGTTCGGGCACGAGCCCAACACCAACGTGTGTCCGACGTGTCTCGGCCTGCCGGGTTCGCTGCCCGTGGTGAACGCATCCGCCGTCGAGTACGCGATGCGGCTCGGGCGCGCGTTGCAGTGCACCGTGAACCCTGGCGTGTTCGCGCGCAAGAACTACTTCTACCCCGACATGCCGAAGGATTATCAAGTCACGCAATACGACAAGCCGACGAGCACGGCGGGGTACTTGGAACTGCCCGATGGTTCGCAGGTCGGCATCACGCGTGCGCACCTCGAGGAGGACACCGGCAAGACGTCGCACCAGGGCGGAGACGGTCGTATCCACGGGGCGGCTTCGTCCCTCGTCGATTACAACCGTGCCGGTGTCCCGCTGGTCGAGATCGTTAGCGAACCCGACATCCGAACCGCCGAGCAGGCGAAGGCGTATGTCGACGAGTTGCGCAAGATCGTGCTCGCGCTCGGCGTGTCCGACGCGAAGATGGAGGAGGGATCAATGCGCGTCGACGCGAACGTGTCGGTGCGCCCGGTCGGTGAACCCGAGTTCCGCACGCGCTGCGAGATCAAGAACATCAATTCGATTCGCTCGCTCGGCCGCGCGATCGACTACGAGGCGAAGCGGCACATCGAGCTGTACGGCGCAGGCGAGCGTCCGCATCAAGAGACTCGCCATTGGGATGAGGAGCACGGCCGCACGCGTGCCGGTCGTTCGAAGGAGAACAGCGAGGACTATCGTTACTTCGACGAGCCCGACCTGTTGCCGCTCGTGCCGACGGCGGACGACATCGCACGCATCGACGCCGCCATGCCCATGTTGCCCGCGGCGCGGCGTGCCCGCTTGGCCGAGCTCACCGGCCTCGCGCCAACCGAGGTCGGGTTGGTCGTCGATCGAGGGCACGACGACTTCGTGGTCGAGGCAATCGGTCTTGGCGCCGATCCCAAGAAGACGCTGGTGCGCGTCGAGAACGACCTGCCGCCCGATCAGCCGGTTGCGGTCGCCGCCTCGTCGTTCGTGCAGCTCATCGCGATGGAGGCCGACGGCGCGTTGTCGGCGACGCAGGCCAAGCAGGTGCTGGCCGAGTTGGTGGCACGCGGTGGCGATCCGTCGGCCATCGCCGCGGCGAAGGGTTTCGAGGCCATGGCGAGCGGCGCGCTCGAGGCCGTGGTCGACGCGATCATCGCCGCGAACCCGAAGGACTGGGCTGCGTACCTCGCAGCCGACGACAAAGGTCGCAAGAAGCTGGCGGGGTTCTTCACCGGCCAGATCATGAAGGCCACGCAAGGCAAGGCCGATGGTAGAGCCGTAGCCGAGATCCTGGCTCGTCACTCGGCGGGCTGAGCGACTCGCGAGCACCGCGGGCACCAACCACAACAGGAGCATCTCATGCGAATCCGAGTACTTGCGTTTGCCGCGCTGGCCATCGTGCCCGTTGCCGCGGGGTGTGGCGACGACGGTGGTAAGGACACGTCCGCCGAGGCCAAGACGTTTTGTGGCGTGGTCGCACCGGTGCAGGCGCTGGCCGGTATCAGCGACAAGGCCGACGACACGAAGACCATCCAGGCCACGTTCACCGCGGCCGAGACCGCCATCGCTGCGGTGAGTGGGACCCCACCCGCCGACCTGTCGACGGCGCTCGGTGCGGTCACTGCCACATTCACTGCGGCGAACAAGGTGCTGAAGGCCAACGCCTACAGCTATGACAAGGCCGCCAAGGCCGACGCGAAGGCCATCGGAGCGCTCGATGACGCGGCGTTTACCGCGGCTACCGACAAGATCCAGGCCTGGGCCGTGAAGAACTGCGCCGGGTTCGCGAAGAAGTAGTCGTCGCCGAGGTCACCGAGCTTCGCCCGCCCC
>JANMVY010000568.1:0-2266 GCA_031393535.1 Actinomycetes bacterium
GGCCACGATGCGCAAGGGGCACACGAACGCGGTGAACCAGGCCGCACGCGCCGGGTTCACCACCTCGATCGTGCGGCACCCCGAGCACTTCGACGATGTCACCTCGGTGTACGGCGAAACGCTGAGCCGGCACAGCGCGTCGGCGTCGGCGTACGACTACGACGAATCGCTGCTTCGTCGCCTAGCGATGCTCGACGAGGCGCACATCGCCGTGGCGGAGATCGACGGTGTCGTCGCCGGCGCGTACATTCTCTTCGAGTGCAACGGCATCGTGCAGATGCACCTGGGCGGTTCGCTATCGGCCTACCGGCGACCGTCACCGTCGAACCTCCTCATCCATGCCGTGGCGCTCTGGGCGAAGCAGCGCGGCAACGCCTACTTGCACTTGGGGGGTGGCATCGGCGGGTCGTCCGAGGACAATCTTTTCATGTTCAAGTCAGGGTTCTCGCCCGTGCGCCATGAGTTCGCGACGCTACGACTCGTGGCTGATCAGGTTCGATACGACCAGCTCGTCGCGGCGCGGTCCGACGAGGTGGGCGTGTCGAGCGCAACGTTGCTGGCGTCGGACTTCTTCCCCGCCTATCGCGCGGGCTGACCAGCCGGCCACAGCATGGGGAACACCGCGGGGTCGGCGAAGTCGGGGTCGCCGTTCGGGAGCGTGCGGCACAGGAGCTCGTCGGCTATGTGCACGGCTTGGCCGTCACGGCGGTAAAAGGCCCGGTAGTGGTTCGCGCCGTCCTGCAGGTGCACGGCGAGCGCCAACCGGAACTGCGTGCTGCGGTTCGGATAGCTGGCGTGCAGGGTCCAGCCATGATGGAAGCTGGCCTGTCCTTTGCGTAGTTGCACCGGCACTTCGACCACCTCCCTGCCCGGGGCGAGGTCGGCTCGGCGTACGACGAGATCGGTGTCATTGAAGAACCGTGCGTGATCGATGTCCGGCCAGCGGTGGCTGCCGTCGAGCAGGCAGAGCGTGCCGCGGTTCTTGTCGATGTCGTGGAAGGGGATCCAGGCAGTGAGCAGTCGGTCTGAACTGCACGTGCCCCAGTACGCGTGGTCGGCGTGCCAGCCGACGGTGGTCGCCGCACCGACACCCGGTGGCTTGTACACCAACTGGTCGTCGAGCAAGCGGATTTCGTCGACTCGTGCCAGCCGCGCGGCAATCGCCCCGATCCGGGCCGAACATGCGAACTCTCGGAGGCCATTGCTCTGCAACGAAACGAACTCATTGTTCCGGGTCACGTCCAGGCCGTCGGCGGGCTTCCAGTTGCTGAACACGGCCTGCGCGGGCAGGTCGTGGTCGGGCGCTTGGTAGAAGTGGTTTGCTGCGTCGAGCGCCCGATCGATCTGGTCCTCGGAGAACAAGCGCGGGGAGACCCACCAACCGTGTGTCTCGTAGAAAGCGATGTCCTCCTCGGTCGGGAGGCCACGCCATACCTCGTTGACATCGTCGGCCGTGTGCACCCCAGCAGTGAACCGTGCGCTCGCTGCTGCGTCAACAAGATCGGGTGTGGATGAGTCGTGCGGTCCCGGTTGGGCTGCCCGCCAACCTGCGTCGGTAATCTCGAAGGCGAACCCCCACGTCATCCAGGAGCACTCCATTGGCGAAGAAACCTGTCCGCGTTACCGTCACCGGTGCGGCCGGCCAGATCGGTTACGCCCTGCTGTTTCGTCTCGCGGGCGGCGCGATGCTCGGTCCCGATCAGTCGGTGATCCTGCAGCTGCTCGAGATCACTCCTGCGCTCAAGGCGCTCGACGGGGTGCACATGGAGCTGGAGGACGGGGCGTTCCCGCTGCTCGCGGGAGTCGTGAAGACCGACGACCCGAATGTCGCGTTCGGCGACGCCGACTACGCGTTGCTGGTCGGCGCGATGCCGCGCAAGGCGGGCATGGAGCGCAGCGATCTGTTGGCGGCCAACGGAGGCATCTTCAAGCCGCAGGGCAAGGCCATCTCGGACAACGCGAAGAAGCGCGTCAAGGTGCTCGTGGTCGGGAACCCGGCCAACACCAACGCGTTGATCGCCATGAACAACGCTCCGAACATCAACCCGAAGCAGTTCACGGCCATGACGCGGCTCGATCACAACCGTGCGATCAGCCAGCTCGCGATCAAGCTCAGCGTGCCGGTCACCAAGGTCACCAACATGACGATCTGGGGGAACCACTCCGTCACGCAGTATGCCGACGTGTTCCATGCGAAAGTCGGCGGTAAGAACGCGGCGAAGCTCGTGAACGACCAGGTGTGGCTCGACCAGACCTTCCTCCCGAC
>JANMVY010000627.1:0-2504 GCA_031393535.1 Actinomycetes bacterium
CCTGGCACGCGAGGCGCTCGCACGCGACGACTTGTGGCCGTACCCGATCCTCGACCTGCTCGCCGCAGTCGGTGTGGTGGTGACGAGCGCAGGCGCGCGTGTCGTCGACGAGTCGGTGGGCGGGGTCACGACCACCAACGCAGTCGCGTGGTCCGGTGATCCACTCGGATGCTGGCTCGTCGTCGACGACGATGGTTGGCGCAACGAGGGCGCCATCGGGGTGTCCCCACCCAACCCGTGGCTGCTCGACCACGGTGCGACCGTGCACACCGCGCCCACCCTGAACTCCCTCGCGCGCCTTGCCGGTATCGATGAAGCCGGGCTGGCGACGGCGGTACACGAGCTCGAGGCCGGCCTCATGGTCGAGCCGCCCCGCTGCGGTGTGGTGAAACTGCGCCAACCACCGTTTCACGCGGTCGCCTTGGTCGCCGGGGTCACCTTCACCCTCGGGGGCCTGCGAGTCGACGGGCACGCGCGGGTCCTCGACGCCGCGGGCGCACCGATCGAGGGCCTGTACGCCGCGGGCGGCACCATGGGCGGTCTGCACGGCGGGCCGAGGGTCGGCTACGCCGGAGGGCTGCTCGAAGCCGCGGTCTTCGGGTTGTTGGCGGGCGAGCACGCCGCGTCGAACTGCCATCTCAACACGACCCCGTCACCGCGCAGACCGCACGCCAGACACGTTCGGGGGTGAGCGGCAGGTCGATGTGGCGTACGCCGAGGTGCGCGAGCGCGTCGATCACCGCGTTCTGCACCGCCGGGACCGACCCTGTGGTGCCCGACTCGCCTACGCCTTTCGCGCCGAGCGGATTAGCCTCGGTCGGCGTGGTCATATCGACCAGCTCAAAGCTCGGCAACTCGGCCGCGCTGATGCAGGCGTAGTCGGCAAGGTTCGTGGCGAGCGGGTTCCCCGCATCGTCGAAGCGGATCTCCTCGTAGAGCGCCTGCGCCACACCCGCGGCGATGCCACCGTGCACCTGCCCGGCGACGAGCATCGGGTTGACCACCACGCCACAGTCGTCGACCGCCACCAGGCGCTCGAGGCGCACCGCGCCGGTGTCAAGATCGACTTGCACCACTGCGACGTGCGTACCGAACGGGAACGTGGGTTTCGTTGGGCCGAAGTCGTGCTCGGCGCGTAGTGTGCCGCCGGCCGCGCGCGCCACATCGGCCCACGAGCACACCACGGCCGGTGTGCCCACGATGTGGAACGCACCACGGACGCGGTCGAGGACCACATCGTCGGCGCGTGCCTCGAAAAGGTCGGCTGCGATGACCCGCGCCCGAGCGACGAGATCGCGGGTCGCGAGCACCACCGCTGAGCCACCGGTCTGCACCGAGCGTGACCCGCCGGTGCCGTTGCCGCGCGGCACCAGGGAAGTGTCGCCGTGCACCACCGTGATGTCGCCCAGCGCGAGGCCGCTCTCGTCGCTCGCCAACATGGCAAGTGCTGTGTGCAGCCCCTGACCGTGCGGCGAGCTGCCGGTGCGCACCAACATGCGTCCGTCGGCCGCGACCTCGACGCTGCCGTACTCGCCGGCACCCAACGGATTCGCGATCTCGACGTAGCTCGAGATACCGACGCCCAAGAGTCGACGCTCTCTTGCGGTGCGGCGACGATGTTGCTCGGCCCGCAGCTGGTCGAGGCCGACCGCGTCGAGTGCACGCTTCAGCGACTCGTGATAGTCGCCGGTGTCGTAGTGCACGCCCATGCCGTTCGCGTGGGGGAATCGATCGCGCGCCACGTAATTGCGACGCCGCACATCATCGGCGGCCATATCGACTTCGGCTGCGAACAGCTCGATCATGCGCTCGATGGCCGCGGCCGCCTCGGGGCGGCCGGCGCCTCGAAAGGAGCCGGTGGGTGCAGTGTTCGTGAGCGGCGCAACCGCGGCGTAGGCGACGCGGGCGATGTCGTAGCAACCAGGGGTGAGCACGCGCGTCATGCGCGTGGTCGAGCCAATCGCCGGGAACGCTCCCGCGTCACGCACGACGAACAATGAGTACGCGCGGACACGCCCGTCGCGGGTGCCACCGATGCTGGCGTACTGGATTTGTCCCCGACCGTGGTTGAGGCTCACCAGGTTCTCGGTGCGCGTCTCGACGAAGCGCACCGCGCGGCCACATCGTCGAGCAAGGAGGGCCAGCAGGACTTCCTCGGGAGTACCCGCGTGCTTTGCCCCGAACGATCCGCCGACATCGGGCACGATCACGCGCACCTTGTCGCGCGCGACGCCGTAGATCGCACAGATCAGGTCGCGCGGTGGATGCGCACGCTGACACGACGCCCACACGGTGAGCTCGTCGCTGATCCACATCGCCGCGCCCACGCGCGGTTCGAGTGGCACGGCCGCCATGCGGTTGTTCACCAGACGCGCGTCGACGATTACGTCGCACCCGTCGAAGAAATCGGTCGGCAGTTCGCGACGGGTGTCGAACGACAGGTTCGTGCCGGCGCGTGGGCACACCAGGATCTCGTCGCGCATCGCGGCTTCGGGATCGATCAC
>JANMVY010000639.1:0-20383 GCA_031393535.1 Actinomycetes bacterium
ACACCAGATCCGACGGCGACACCACCACCGCCACCTCCTCGAACGCCAACGCCACCGCCGACAACGACCCCACCGTCACCGGCGGCAGCGTCACCAGCGGAGCAGGAACCGGCGCGGTGCGCGGCGGCGCGGCTGGGGCGGTGGTCGGAGTGACCGTGGTCTTCGGCGCGCTCCCCGGCGTGTTCGGGTGAAGGTTGTCGGGTGGCGCCGACGAGGCCGCCGGGTCGGTCGTGGTCGAGGCGGGCTGCGTGGTCGACGACGTCGACAAGGTTGTCGATGCCGTCACGACGACGGGTGGCGGGGTCGACGGCCAGGTCGAGTCGTCGACCAACGCCAGGCCGCTCGGCACGTCGGACGATGACGCAGCGTGCAGCAGAGCGCCGCCACTCACCGCGACCGCAAGCGCAACCGCGACGATCAGTATCGGCCGCCGGAAAGGACCCATGTGCATGGCTGCTGTATCGGCCGCCATCGACAGGGCCTGAGTCTTTCGGCCCATGCGGGGCTCCGCGGTGGCTCGACGCGTCTACTTCCGTCGCCCACCGTTCGCGCGCGGGAGACTGGTCGACGTGAGCATTCTTCGTGAGCGCAGAGGCCGGGTCGAACTCCTCATCATCAACCGTCCCGAGAAGCGCAACGCACTCGACCCGGCCACGATCGATGCCATCGGTCAGACGCTCATCGACGTGGAACGCGACGACGAGATCGCGGTCCTCGTCATCACCGGTGCGGGCGACCGCGCCTTCTGTGCGGGCATGGACCTCGCCTCGTTCGCCCAGGGCGCGCAACGCATCGGCGGCGCTGCCGCAGCGCGGTACCAAGCCTTCTACCGCACCGGGCTCGCGAAGCCCGTTGTGGCCGCGGCGAACGGATCGGCGGTGGGCGGAGGCTTCGAGTTGCTGCTCGCATGCGACGTTTCGGTCGCGGCCGAGCATGCGATGTTCGGTATCCCCGAGGTCAAGCGCGGGCTCATCGCCGGCGCCGGTGGCACGTTGTTGCCGATACGTGTTCCGGCGGCGATCGCGCTCGAGATGGGACTCACTGGTGAACTGATCACCGCGGCACGCGCATACGAGCTCGGCCTCGTCAACCGTGTGGTATCGGGTGGTCAGGTCCTCGACGAAGCGCTTGCATTAGCTGATCGCATCGCAGCCAACGCACCGATTGCGGTCGGTTTGACCAAGCGGTTGATGTACGACGCACTCGAGTCGCCGGTATCGCAAGCATGGGAGCACGTCGACGACGCATTGCCGGGTATCCTGGCGACAGCGGATGCCCTCGAGGGATCTCGCGCCTTCGTCGACAAGCGCCCGCCCCGCTGGAGCGGCACGTGAGCTCGTGACGGTCGCAAGGCGGTCGCTGGAGTGCGTGTTGCGGCCTCCGGTCCCGGGCGGCAGGGTACGATTGCACCGCGTGCCGTGCCGACGGGTCTGGCCCGATACCGAAGGCCGAAGGGGACACGATGCTCGAGGTCGCGACCGTTGACGATCCTCGCGTGGTGGTGCTCGACACCGTTTTTGCCGACGACTCGTGGCTGTCGTCGATGTTCGCCGCCAACGGGCCCTACTGGAACCAGGGCTGATACCTGTCAGCCGCAGGCGCTGCGTCGCAAATGCCGGGCCATGTCGCATCTACGATCGGTGTGCCGTGGTATCGCCGGGACTGGGCGTTGGGTGGTGAACCCCTCGTATCGGGCGCAGCGCGCATCCTCGAACATGCCCCGTTCGCCGACGCGGCCCGCGAGGTGTTCGGGGGATCGGTCGTGCGGGCGCACACGGTGTACGCCAACGTGCAACTCCCAGCCGTGGGCACCGACTTCGGCCACACCGACGTGCCCGAGTTCCGGGGGGTCACACGTGATCGCTTCCCGGTTGCGTTGCTGCACCTCATGAACCGGTCGGGGCTGTTCCGATCGTGGCAGCTCGACATCTGCACTGCGGTCACCTGGGTGTGGAGCGGACCACGCGGCGATTTCGTCCTCTGGGACTCAGGCCCGGACCGTTCGCCGCGACGCTACGAACCACCGCTCACCGGGCTCGCGGTGGTGTCCGACAACGACCGCGTTTTCCACGCGGTCGGCGACTTCGCGTCGCCGGACGGCCCCGCGCCCGGTCTGCTCACCCCCACGAGCGAGGTGCACGTGAAGGGCGACCACTTCGCGTTGGTCGACGGCGGGTCCGTGCACGGCCGATGGCTTCGCACCGCGGTGCGGCAGTCAGTGTCGTGGAAGGCATACGTCTTCGCGGATGAGCACGCGGCTCGCGAGTACGACGAGCACCGCGACGACCTCGACGGTGCGCGAGTGCTCGCCACCTTCACAGCGGAGCTTGCCCGCCGCGGCGTCGAGCACGGCGGTCTGCACGCGATCGACGATTCACTGATCGCGACGTTGGCTGCGGTGTGGCCCAAACAGCTGCCGACTCCGCAATGACCGGTCCCCGCCGGGGCCGCGCGGCTAGCGTGCGCGCATGGGGGACCACGGGTTTTTCCGGGGCGCGCGATGATCGCCACGAACCGCCCGGCGGGCGTCGTCGGCATGGCTGACGACGCCTGATCGCGCACGTGCCCGCCAGGCCCGTACGTGGCGCGTGGCGCGCCGCAGCGGCGGCAGCGGTCGCGATCGTCGGCGCGGTCGGCGTAGGTGTCGGCCCGGCGCACGCCGATCGCGCCGACGTGACCTGGCCGGCGCTCGACGCCCCGGCTCAGCCCGACACTACGGCTCAGCCCGGCGCCCGGGCTCAGCCCGACACTCCGGCTCAGCCCGGCGCCACCGACACCTCGGGCGAGCCGCATTTTACGCCGCTGTTGTTGAGCGCGCATTCACCCCAATCCCTCCGCGCCCTGATTCCGTGTCGGGTCGTGGCCCGATCGACAGGCTCCACGGTGTTGTTCGCGACCACGCGCCGCAAATCGGTCGAAGGTCGTCTTGTCATCGAAGCCGAGGGTGCATCGCTGCGGGTCCGGGTGTCGGACGAGGTGCTGTTCGCCACCGAAGCGGTCGACGACGCGGCCTCGTGCGGCTTCGCGTTCGCAGTTCGGGCGAGGGGTTTCGGCGCGGCCGATTGGTCGCTCGAGCGCGACGACGTCGAGGTCGCGCGCGGTGCCACCGTTGCGCCGGTGATGTCGGGGTTCGCGAGCTCGTCCGATCCGCGTGGCTCGGGGATCGTGGTGTCGATCACCACCCGCGCGTCGAGCTCGCACCCGTCGGCGCGGCAATGGGTGCTGATCGTGATCGCCTTGGTCGCCGCGTCTGCTGCCGTGGCCCGACTGCCAGGCGCGCGCGGCGCGCGCTCACGCGCAACACGCGACGACCGCGTGGCGCGCGTCGTGCGGTGGCTCGATCCGATCGTGATCGGTGTCTTGGGCTCGTGGTGGCTCCTCGGACCCTGGTTCTTCGACGACGGATGGCTGATGGCCACCGTGCGTGCCCGCGACGGCAGCGGCTCGTTCAGCAACTACTTCGACACGCTCGCCGCGCAGCTGCCTCTCGGTTTCGCGCACCACGTGCTGCTGTGGCCGTTCGCGGCGACGGACGCGCCGTTCCTCCTGTGGCGAACCGTGCCACTCGCAGCCGGCGTTGCCACCTGGCTGATCATGCGGCGCGTGTTCCTACGCGTCGCACCGGCTGTCGCACCGGTACCGGGGCTCATCGTGCTCGCCGCCGCGCATCTGACGTTCTCGTTCGCGTGGCTCATCACGTTGCGACCTGAGCCGATCGTCGCGCTGTTGTCGGCAGCGGTGATGGCCTACGTGATCCGCTATCGCGACGATGCCGGGCCGCGAGACCTCGCGCTCGCCTTGGTCGGTGCCGCACTCGCGATGACGTTGCACCCGAGCGGTGTCGTCGCGGCGGCGCCACTGATCCTCGCGACTCCCACGATGTGGCGGTCGGTCCGTGCCGGTAGGGCGGGCTGCGTCGAATGCGCGACCGCGTTCGCGATTGCTGCGGCAATCGGGATCGTGACGCTGTTCGCCGACACCGACATCGCTCGCTGGCGTGTCGATCGGGGGCTGTTCGCAGGCGACGGTTTCCATTCGAAGGGTGTGCTCGACGAGCTCGACCGGTACCGCGACCTGCTCGCGAACGGCTCGATCCCTGCGTTGGCGAGTGTGCTCGTCGCGGGGGTCGCACTCCTCGCGTGGACGATCGCCGCGCTCGAGCGGCCGCGCCCGACCGGCACGCGTGGCGCACCACTCGCGTTCGGTGCCGCGCTGGTCGTGGCGGTCGGTCTTCTCGCACTGACCCCGAGCAAGTGGATTTACCACTTCGGCTCGGTGTCCGCGATGGCCGCACTGGCGATCGCGACCGAGGCGTCGCGCGCCTCGTTGCCCGAGCGGGACCGTCGCACACGTCTCGTCGGCATCGGGATCGTGGTGTTGCTCGCGTTCGTCGGTGCACGGAGCTTGCGGCACCCCCGCGACGCGCAGTACTTCCTCGAGCTCGGCTCGCGAAGCCCCGAAGTGTTCGGGAACCCGCTGCTGTGGGTCGTCCCGCCGGTGGCATTCCTCGCACATCCGCGAGGGCGTGAGCATCTGCGTGGTTGGTCGTTCGCCGTGGTGCTCGGCGCAGTCGTCGTCGTGACGTTGGTGGTGTCCGTCGCGATCCCGGCGGTCGAAGGGCCGCAGTGGGCCATGCCGCGCGCGGGCGTCGACGACCTGGTGCACGGTGGCTGCCCGATCGCCGACGCCATCGAGGTGAGCGATCTTCGCCTGTCACGCGCCTTGGAACGCGTCGATGATCGTGGACCGGGCCAGGCATCGTTCTCCTTGGAAGGTACCGAGGGCGCGGACATCGTCGCGACCGTGCGCGCTTCGGCGGGCGCCACCGGCGTCACGCTCCGAGTCGCGTGGGTACATCGCGACGGCGACGCCAGAGGGTTCACCAGGGCCGCCACCATCGCCGTGCCTCCGTTCAACGCCTCGGTGTACGGACCGGCTCCGACGACGCGACTCGTCCGCATAGGGACACCGAGAGCACGCGCCCGAGGCGAGAACGAGGTTCGTCTGACAGTGCGGGCGGGCGCAGATGGATCACCCGCGTCGGTCACCGACGTTGTCGCGGTGGTGCCACGGTCGTTGTCGTCGGTGGTCGTCGGCAAGGTCGTGTTGGTGAGCCCGCCTGAGCTGCCGCTGCTGCGGTGCACGCGACCGCCGATCGTGCACGACGGCATCGCGGCGATGCCCGACGTCGTGATCGGCTTCGAACGACGCACCGGAGTCGACGAGATCGCCGAGCTGGGCAGTCCTTCGGGGCCCTGGTTCCTCGCGGAGGACGCGTACGAAACCACTCGCGTGTGGGGCTGGCTGTCCGACACCGACGCATTCGCGGTGACGCTTCGAGATGCGTCCGGCATCGAGCAGGTCGTGCCGATCTCAATCGTGGAACGATGACTCGCGCCACCGCCGTTCGGCGCGGTGGTACTAGACAGTTGGCGACCGCCAGGGAGCGCTGCATGAGCCGACCCGAGACGTCGAGCACGGCCGAAGCCGCATCGCGGTTTCGCGCGCTTCAGGCGATGCATCTCGATCCGCCCGCCTTCGACGATCGATGGGCCGTGCACCTGCTGCCTGCTGATGAGCGCGATGCGTTGTGTGGCGAGGCGGGCCGCGTCGAGCTCGACGCCCGGCGGGCCACGTTCCCCATCTCGGGTGTCGGCATCGGCAGCCTTCGAGTCGCGGAGGACGAGGTGCTCGCGGCGGTCGGCGACGGCATCGATCAGTACGTGATCCTCGGCGCCGGATTCGACACGTTCGCGCCGCGTCATCCCGAGCTCGTCGGCCGCGTGCAGGTGTTCGAGGTCGACCACCCTGATGTGCAGGCATTGAAACGCGCCCGGCTCGCCACCGCGCCCGAGGTCGCGCTCGTCGTGCACTATGTACCCGTCGACTTCGAGGTCACCAGGCTCGGTGCGCAACTGCTCGCCACACCGTACGACCCCACCCGGCCGGCGATCGTCAGCTGGTTGAACACGTTGCCATACCTGACGGCATCGGCGATCGCGGCGACGCTCGCCGAGTTGCGCGCGGTACTCGCCCCCCGAAGCGCACTGGTGTGCAACTACGTTTGCACCGATGTGCCCGTGACCGAGGAGCAACAATCGGTCATGCGTGCGGTCGGCGCCAGCGTCGCGGCGCGCGGTGAGCGGTTTCGCAGCCGTTTCCGGCCCGACCATTTCGTTGCCCTGCTCGCCGAGCACTCGTTCGTGGTCACGCGGCACCTGACCGAGCACGATCTGAACGAACGGTACTTCGCGGGCCGCGTCGACGGATTTCAGGCGGGTGTGCCGGCACGCATCGTGCGTGCGGAGCGAGCGTGACCGACGATCTGACCATACGCACCACGCACACCGGAAGCCTGCCCCGCGTCGAGATCATCGAGCAACTGCTGCTCGCGCGCGAGGCGAACACCGGCATGGATCCCGAGCAGTTCGCCGCAGCCGCGGACGAGGCGGTCCGCAGCGTGGTCGAACGCCAGGTGCTTCTCGGCCTCGACATCGTGAACGACGGCGAGCAGCACAAGCCGAGCTACGCGACCTACGTGGTCGATCGCCTGGGGGGCTTCGGGTCATCGCGGCGGCGCGCGTTTCCGCAACGTCGAGACTCGGCCGACTTCCCACGTTGGGCCAAGGCGGCCGCCCCACGCGCTCTCGCGAATCTGCGCGTGCCGACGTGCACGAGCGAGCTGCGGTGGCGTGACTTCGACGCGGTCGGTGTCGACATCGAGCGTCTGACTAGCGCCCTCGATGCGGTCGGACGCGGCATTCCGCCGTCGCGCGACCGCACCGATGCGTTCATGACTTCTGCGTCACCCGGCACCATCGCGATGATGTTGCCAAACGAGCACTACGACGACGACGAGACCTACCTGCGGGCGCTCGGTACGGTGATGCGACGCGAGTACGAAGCCATCGTGGCTGCGGGCTTCATCTTGCAACTCGACTGCCCCGATCTCGCGGCCGGCTA
Organism: Actinomycetes bacterium; assembly: GCA_031393535.1. GTDB lineage: Bacteria > Actinomycetota > Acidimicrobiia > Acidimicrobiales > WLNW01 > WLNW01. The sequence continues at coordinate 6,964 of JANMVY010000639.1, forward strand.
CAACTCGGAGTTCTCCGACCTCGATCTGGCGTCGTTCCTCGACGTGGTTGCAATGCACGTCGCCGTGCTCGACGATGCCACCGCCGCGATCGACCCCACGCGCATGCGCATGCATGTGTGCTGGGGGAACTACGACGGCCCCCACAACCACGATGTACCGCTCGAGGAGCTTCTGCCGATGCTTCTCCCAGCGCGCCCGAACGGGCTGTCGTTCGAAGCCGCGAACCCGCGGCACGCCCACGAATGGGTGGTGTGGCGAGACGTCACTCTGCCCGATGGCAAGGTGCTCATCCCGGGAGTGCTCGACACGACCACGAACTACGTCGAACATCCGGCGCTCGTGGCCGAGCGACTCGTGCGCTTCGCCCGGATCGTCGGCCCCGAGCGAGTCATCGGCGGTGCCGACTGCGGTTTCGGGACGATGGTCGGGATGGTCGGCGTGCACGCCGACGTCGCATGGGCCAAGCTCGGATCCCTTGTCACCGGCGCTCGTCTCGCTTCGGCAACGCTCGGTGGATCGGCCTCGGAGGATGTGTGACACACGTACTGGTGCACGGAGCGACGTTCGCCGCGTCGTGTTGGGATCTGCTCGTTCCGTATCTCGACGACGACGTGATCGCGATCGATCTGCCGGGACGCGGATCGCGCGCGGCCTTTTGCAACGACATGGACGACCAGCAGGCGCAGTGGACCCTCGCGCACATGGGCCCCGAGGCGCCTGGAGTGATGATCGAACCTGTCGATCTCGCGGGCCTCGACACCGCGGTCGCTCGTTCCTGGATACGGCTGTTACGGGACGCGTTGATCGCACCTGACCAGCAATCGCGGTGCGCGAACCGCATCGGTGCCGATGTCATCGATCTCGACGCGGGCCACATGGCGATGATCAGCCGGCCTCAGGCGCTCGCGGCCGTCCTACGGTCGTTGCGCGACGGTCGATGACCGACAAGCCGTTCGACTACGTGATCGTCGGTGCGGGCTCGGCCGGCGCGGTCATCGCGGCGCGCCTGAGTGAGAACCCCGAGACGTCGGTCCTGGTGCTCGAGGCCGGCCCCGACTTCCGAGGTCGGGACGCACCCACCGAGATGCGGAGCGGGCATTGGTCGGCGATCCTCGACGTAGCTCGATTCCCGTCCTATCAGTGGCCGAAGCTCACCGCGCGACGCGCCGCAGGTCGCGGATCAGAGCCGTACTGGAGAGGTCGCGGCGTCGGCGGTAGCTCGTCGATCAACGGTCAGGTGGCGATTCGTCCGCCGCTCGACGACTTCGCCGACTGGTCACCGACCACGGCGGTCTGGCACCGCGCGAGTGTGCTCGCCGCCTTCTGCCGTCTCGAGGATGACATCGACTTCGGTGCCGCACCGTGGCACGGCCAGGGTGGTCCGATACCCATCAGTCGGGCCCCGCTCGAGGATTGGGCGCCGCTCGATCACGCGTTGCGCGACGCGGCCATGAGTCTCGGCCTTCCGTGGACACCGGACTGCAACGCGCCGGGCGCGACCGGTGTCTCGACGTTCGCGTACAACGCGCGCGACGAGGTACGGGTGAGCACCAACGACGGATACCTCGAACCGGCACGCGCGCGAACCAACCTCCAGGTGCGCGGCGGCGCACTCGTCGACCGAGTAGTGCTGCGAAGCGGCCGCGCGGTCGGTGTCGACGTGCTGGTCGGAGCCGCGATCGAACGGATCCATGCGGGCGAGGTCATCCTCGCAGCAGGCGCGGTGCACAGCCCGGCGGTACTGCAGCGCTCCGGGATCGGCCCGGCGGCCGCGTTGCGTGAACTGGGCATCGAGGTAATCGTCGATCTCGCGGTCGGCGACAACTTCCAGGAACACCCGCACGTGTACTTCGGTTTTCCGGTCGGGCTGGACCAACGTGGTGCGGTCAACGGCCGGCACACCAATGCCTGCATGCGTTGGACGAGCGGTGTCGCCGGCACGCGGCGCGACGACATGATGGGCATCGTTAACGGACCTGCGCCGGCCTTCCCCGGCTTCGCGGGGCTGGGCCTGTGGGTGAACGACCCATCGTCGCGTGGACGCGTGCGCATCCGTTCCACCGACCCCACACTCGACCCGGACATCGACATGTTCCTGGCGGCATCGAGCGCGGACCGCGCGCGGCTTCGTCATTGCATCGACCGTGCCAAGGAACTGTTCGACCATCCCTCGTTCCGAGCGATCGTGCAGGGCCCTGTCGCAGGAATCGACGGCACGGCGTTGCACGATCTCGACACGCACGACATCGCGGCAACCGATGCCTGGATCGGCCGTGTGGTCGACGGATCGGCCCACGCGTCGGCCACGTGCGCGATGGGTGTCGTCGTCGACGAGACGTGCCGCGTGAACGGGGTCGACGGCCTGCGCGTGGTTGACCTGTCGGTGGTACCGCGAGTGCCGCGAGCGAACACGAACCTCACTGCGATCATGATCGGCGAGCACATGGCCGGGTTGCTGGTTCCGCACGTTCGTGGTTGATCGCATCGTGAGCGCGCGAACGTCATGACCGGTCGGTTCGGCCGGATGATCGACACCATCGAGTTCGGTACGCCCAACACCGCAACATGGCGGCCGACATCTTCGGCGAGTTGTGCGATGCGGCCTGAGCCACCACCCGCATCAAGCTCCTCGCGGGCCCGGTCAACTTCGTCACCCGCGACCCGGGTGTCGTGGCATCGGCTATCGCCCCGATCCAGATCCTGAGCGGCGGCCGCGCGATCTGCGGCGTCGCACGAGGCGGCTCTGCCGTCGCGCTGGCCGACCGTCGCCCCCAACACCACGCGGATCTCGCCCGCGATGTCATGCTCGTTCGTCGCTCTCTCGATCGTGAGACGGTCCGTTCGGCGCCCGCGCGAGTCGGCTCGAATGGATCGGCGAGCAGCCGTACACCCCGGTCCCCGTCGAGTTGGTCTGCAGCAGACCATGTGCCATCGCGCTCGCCGCCACGACCGCGGACCGTATCGGCCTCAGCGTCGGGGCGAACCCCGAGCGCATCCGCTGGGCGCTGGCCATCATCGACGCGGCACTCGCGGACGCGGGGCGAACATGTGTCGACGTGCGCATCGGCGCACACGTGCCCGGCGCGATGGCCGACACCCGCGCCAAGGGCCGTGCCGCCATTCGATTCCGCGTGGCTGGGTGGGCGCACATATCGAGCTTCCCCGGCAACGACCTCGACGAATAACCCGCAATCATGCGCCGCGACACCCGGCACAAGCTGAGTTCGATCCATCCACGCGTTCGAGGCTGTCGCGCGTGTGTGTGTGTGCGAGGTCAGCGTCCTTCGTCCGGCTCCTTGGTGAAACGCCGCATGCTCTTTTCGAACTCGCCGAAGGTGCTCCACACCGCAAGTCGGTCGATGTGGCGTTGCACGGTGCGGTCCTGCACGTCGGTGTACATGTCGACGGTGAGCTTTGCCAGACCCAGCGCCTCGGCCTGGATCGTGATGAGGTGACGACAGAATGCGTAGACGTCGTCCATGAACGTCTCGACGGGGAACACGTCCTGCACGAGGCCGATCGCCTTCGCCTGCTCGGCGCCGACGGGCATCGCGGCCATGGCCATCCACTTCCCCCACGACGGCCCGACGAGACGCGTGAGCCGGCTTGTGCCACCGCTGCCCGCGATGGCGCCGAGTTGGACCTCGGGCAACCGGAACTGCGATTCGGGCGTGCAGAAGCGGAAGTCGCATGATGCAGCCATCTCGACCCCCGCGCCGAGGCAGATACCGTGCACGGCCATGACGATCGGCTTCTCGATCGCCTCGAACTCGTCGTAGAGCAGGTGGTGGCTGCGGTAGTTGCGGCGGAAGTTCCAGCCGGGGTGCAGGTGCTGGGTCTCGGGGTTCCCTGGTCGGTTGCCTCCGGGGGCCGACAGATCGAGCCCCGCCGTGAAATACGTGCTGCCGGTGGCGGTGATGACCATGCAGCGCAGATCGTCGCGATCGGCGAGCGCGTTCGCGGCCTGCCAGAACGCCGCAGTGACCTCGTGGCTGATTGCGTTGAGCTTCTTCGGCCGGTGGATGGTGACGGTGATAATGCCGTCGTCCTCGGTGATCGAGCAGTGCGGGTCATCGCTCATTCGCTGTGTCTCCTGATCGCCGGTGATGTGCACGTGCTGACGGCCCACTGCAAGTACGTTGCCGGCCATGACGCGACCCGAGCGAGTAGCGATCGTAACCGGCGTCGGCCCCGGTATCGGGCGGTCGACCGCGCTCGCATTGGCGCGTGACGGCGTCCCGAACGCAATTGGTAGTTGAAGCGCCGCGCGAACCGACGCGCTACGACTACCGGAACGTGTCGGCGCTGCACCGTCTGCCGACGCCCGAGGACATCGCCGACGCGATCGTGAGAGGATCGCGCCATGGCAACCCCGCTCCTGAACAAAGACGTACGCGCACCAGAAGCGGTGGTGCAGGCCTTGATCTCCGGTGGCGTCGACCACGTTTTCGGCATGCCCGGCGGCTCCACCGTCATGATCTACGACGCGTTGTTCGATCATCGCGACGCCATCCGCACCGTGCTCGTGCGCGAGGAGGCTCGCGCCGGCGTCATGGCCGAGGTCTACGGCAAGCTCACCGGACGCCCGGGTGTGTGCATCGGGCAGGGCGCGTTCATGGTGCACGCGTCGATCGGCGCGATCGAAGCGCAACTCTCGGCGTCGCCGATGCTGTTGCTCGCCGACTTGTCGGACAACGCGCCGTATACCTTGCACGGTCCCTACCAGAACGGATCAGGTTCCTACGGCGCGTGGGACGCGCATGCGGTCTTCTCAGGCATGTGCAAGCGGGTGTTCGTCGCGCACACACCGGCCGAGGCGGTGCATTGCGTCCAGCTGGGTCTCAAGCATGCAGTGACCGGCGAGCCCGGACCTGTCGCGGTGCTGTTCAGCGGCGGCTCGCTGCGCGGCACCGTCGGCCCGGCGACCCGACCCACGTTGTGGTCCACGCGCGATCTGCTGGCGACCAATGCACTGCCCGTCGATGCGACCGCGCTCGACAACGCGGCCCGTCTTCTCGCAAACGCGCGGCGCCCGGTGATCATCGCGGGCGGCGGCGTGCGTGTGGCGGGCGCGTACGACGACCTCGCACGGGTGGCACGTGCGCTCGGGGCCCCCGTGGCCACCACGGCGGGCGGCAAGGGTGTGTTCGCGGAGACCGACGAATGGGCGCTCGGCGTGCTGGGCAACTTCGGCACGCCGCTCGCGAACGCCGTCGTGGCCGATGCCGACGTGGTCCTGGCGGTGGGCACGAAACTGGGGCCTACCGATACGGCGAACGAGCATCCGTCGTTGCTCGACCCGACACGCCAACGACTCGTGCACATCGACGTGGAACCGTTGAACCTTTCGTGGTCGGTGCCCGCCGAGGTGAGCATCACCGGCGACGCGCGCGTCGCGCTCAGCCGGTTGAGCGAGATGGTGGTCGCCTCGACCACTCAGACCCAGCGCGAACAACGGGCCGAGCAGCTAGCCGCTGATGTGTTGACCCACGGCCGGTTCTCGGACCCCGAGCTCGCCTCCGGCGCGATGCCAATCGCGCCGCAGCGCGTGATTCGTGAGTTGCACCTGGCGGTCGGCCACGATGCGATCGTGTGCTGTGACGCGGGCGAGAACCGCATCTTCATGTCGCACTACTTCCAGACGTCGAGCGCGCCCGGGTTCGTGCAGCCCGCCGGTGTGGGCGGTATGGGCTACGCGATGCCCGCTGCGGTCGCCGCGCAGCTCGCGTGTCCCGGCAAACGCGGGGTGGCCGTGTGTGGCGACGGCGGCTTCGCGATCGCGATGAACACCCTCATGACCGCCCGCGAGGAGGGCGTGCCGATCGTGGTGGTGGTGCTGAACAACGGCAAGCTCGGGTGGGTCATGCACGGCCAACACGACCGCCAGATCGCATCCGATCTCGGCGCGTTCGACCACGCGGCGATCGCGAGGTCGATGGGTTGTCGTGGCGTGCGCGTCGAGCACCCCGACGAGCTCGGCCCCGCGATCACTGACGCCATCGCGGCCGACCTGCCCACGGTGATCGACGTGATCACCTCGCTCGAGGACACCTTCGAGAAGGTGACCTCACCGCTGATGCGCCAGCCTCGATCGCGGTAGTCGCCCGGGCTACCGTGTCGACGTGGTCATCGATCCTCGCCCCCAGATCAAGGCCGACCTCGAGCGGGCGATCGAACCGTTGCGTGCTCGGCTGGCCGAGACGTCTGATCGTGACGAACGCCGATCGTTGAAACGCCAGATCCGCGCCGCAAAGCGCGACGCGTCGCGGCGTCTCCGTACGTCGGTCTGGTAGCGCCTCCTGACGGCCCGGCCCGTCGATTGGTCATTCGGCCACCGTAGAGGTGGCCAGGCGACCAAAGTTCGCCACGGCCGCTCAGGCGGGTGGGGTGACCTGCCAGCCGCGTCGTTCCAGCTCGGTGGCGAGGAGCCCGGCCGGCATGCCGCGCAGGATGTCGGCGCGTTCGCTCTCGAGGCGATCGGCGGCCGAGATCTGCGAGCCGGTACCCGCGAGCGGCGCACCGTGGGCACCGTGGGCACCGTGGGCGCCGTCGGCACCGTGGGCGTCGTCGGCGCCGTCGGCGTCGTCCGAGGACTCGCCGAGCAGGCGATCGATCAGGGCTGATGCTTCGTTGCGGCTGAACTTGCCCGACGCCTGGCGTTGCGTGAGCCCTAATGGACCCCGTGCGTCGCGAAAGCTGAGATGACCCGCCTTCTCTACGAGCGAAAGGAGGTACTGGACCTGTTTGGCTGTGGCGGGTGGTGCGGTCTGGCCGAAGCTCATGCGACCATTCTCGCAGCGGGGTACGACAACACATGCGCCACGGTCACGGCACCAGCGCGAACAGCGTCTTCAGGTACGGACCCTGTGCGAATCCGACCGGGTGGTCGACGCCGTGATACGTGCGCTCGATCTCGTCGAGCGGTCGCCCGAGCGACGACGCAGCTTCGGTTACCGCGTCGAAGAACGCGTCGGCACCGACGCGACTCGAACACGACGACTGCACGAGCACACCGCCGCGCGCGGTAAGTCGCACGGCGAGCTCGGTGAGCTTGCGATACGCAGCCATGGCCGAGCCGACATCGCTCTGCTTCGACGCGAACGACGGCGGGTCGACAATGACGAGATCGAACCGCTCGCCCTTGGCGATCATCCCGCGCATCACCGAGAACGCGTCGCCCACCACGCCATGGGTTTCACAACGCGCCACGGCAGGTATCGCGTGATTGTGGGCGAGGTTGCGTCGCGTGCCCTCGATCGCGTGGGGGCTGAGGTCGACGCTGTGCACCGACTTCGCGCCACCGGCGGCGGCGTGCACGGTGAAACCGCCCGTGCAGCTGAAGACGTCGAGCACGCGCGCTCCGGCGGCGAGGTCGCGCACACGGCCGCGGTTGTCGCGTTGGTCGAGGAAGTGCCCGGTTTTTTGACCCCGTACGACATCGGCATCGAACACGAGACCGTTCTCGCGGAAGCTCACCAGCGCGGGCGGCGCGTCACCGAACAGCACGTCACCGTCGGCGAGCTCGAGGACACCGGCCGCGTCGCGTTGGCCGCGGCTCAGCCGCAACACGAGGCGTTCGGCGCCGGTTCGTGCTGCGAGGATCGGTACCACCGCCGCAAGGTGCGCGAACCACGCGTGCGTGTCGAGCTTCAGCACGTATGTGGTGTCATAGCGATCGAGTACGAGGCCCGGGAGTGCGTCGTTCTCGCCGTGGATGCACCGATACGCGTTGGTCGCGGTCGCTGCCGCGAGCGTTGCTCGGCGGGCGAGGGCTGCGTCGATGCGTTCGGTCCAGAACGCCTCGTCGAGCGCACGCGGCCTTCCTTGGTGGAGCACACGCACACGCAGCGGCGAGGTCGGGTCGTAGAGCCCGATCGCGATGAATCGGCGGTTCTCGTCGAAGACCACCGCGAGATCACCCGGTGCGCCGTCGTGACTGACCGAGGTGATCGACGTTGCGAACACCCATGGGTGCCCGCCGCGCAACTGACGCTGCGCGTCCTTCGTGAGCCGGATGGCGACGCGCGTGTCCGCAGCCCGCGCCAAGCCGTGGGGCAGCGGCACGGTCAGTCCGACGCGGTCTCGAACGATGACAACAGCCGGTCGGCCCGGGTGTGCACCGACGGGCGCGAATCACCCGCACCCAGGCGGGTCTCGACGAGGCGGCGCATTCCGTCGCGCCAAAGAACCGTGCACGGGCCGGTGATGGCGCGTCGCAACGTGTCGTCGAGCACGATGCCGCGGATGCCGCCCGGCACCTCCTTGACGACAACCCGCACTTCGCGGCCGGTGAGCACTGCCAGCTCGGCGCACCACTGCTGCGCGGACACGGGTTCGTCGCCACCCCAGTTCACGATCGTCGCTGGCACGCTCGCCGCGGCGAGCAGTGACTCGGCCTGCGCGTTGATGTCGTCCTGATGGATCGGGCTGTACATCGCGGGGTCCCACTTCACCACGATGTCCTTGCCGGCCAAATGCCAATCGAGGTGATAGGTGAGCAGGCCACCATTGTCGCCATACGACGCGTTCATGCGCGCGATGGTCACCGGTAGCCCGTACGCGCGAGCACAGGAACGCGCCACCGCCTCTTGCGCGATCTTCGACATCGAGTACGTCGGGTCGAAGAGCGAGTTCGAGTCGCCGAGCGGGTCGCACTCGTGAATCACGCGGGTGGGATCCGCGGCGGGGCGGTACACCTCGGCGGTCGACATGACGAGCGCGGCTTTCGCGGCACGGCAATGCGCCAACAGCAGGTGGGTACCTTCGGCGTTCACTCGCATTGCCTGGTCGTAGTCGAGGCCACCGTTGCGGAACGTCGCGAGATGCAACACGTAGTCGAAGTCGTCGGGCAGCCCCGAGAAGTCTCCGGTCGCGAGATCGCACGCAACGGTACGCACACCGACCGCCTCGACCCGTTCGCGGGCAGGGGCATCGGTGAATCGCGCGATGCCCCACACGTCGTTGTGTTGTGCCAAGTGCGCGGCAAGGGGGAACGCGATCTGTCCTGCGGGGCCGGTCACGAGAACTTTTGCGTTGGCGAGCATGCGGCTCTGTCTACGGGCGATGCGGGGCGAGCGCAATCCGCGTGACGCACATCTGTGGAACGCGATGGTTTCGCCTTCGTGCTCGTAGTAGATCGTCGGTCGACAGCACCAGCTCGACGCGACTGAAACCGAGGATTTTCACCGGGCCGACCTCGCTGGTCGGTGGGTCAGGCCGCGGCGGGCGCGGCGTCGACCGTGCGCCACATGGTGAAGCTCGCGGCCAGGATCCACACGGACCACGCGAGGAACGAGATGATGCCGATGATCGATGCCGAGAACGATGTGCTCGAGACGCCGATCACCGCGGAGACGATGAACCCGAGACCGCTGAGCATGCCGACTGCGACGATCCACATCGGGAACATCTTGGTGCGAATCGCCAAGGCGTTCGTCGCGATGAGGTGTGTCGCCATGCCGAAGCCGGACGCGGAGAGCAGAACGCTGTTCAGCACCCAGAAGATCATCGAGCTTTCGCCCAAGTCGTCGATGCGCAACGCGGCGGATGCCGCGACCGCGGTGGATGCGAGGAAGAGCGCACCGCCGAGCGTGAGCCCGATTGCCGACACGACGGCGAGGCGCGGGCGGCCGCCCTCGGCGTCGGCCATGCGCCGCCAAAGGCTCCCGAACCACCAGATCAGCCCCACCGACCCGACACCGCCGAGAACAGCTGCCGCCTGCAGCGCGCCGTGGTAGTCCGCGATGTACTTCGCGATCTTGGCTGCGGAGTCGTCGGCGGCCGGTGGCTTGCCGGTGATCGCCGCGGCGATCACGTTCAGGATCACGAACAGCACGCCGCCGAACGCGGCGTACCGTTCCCACTTCTTGTCGGACATGATTCCCCCTCGACCATCGTTGTGGTCTCGACACGATCCCCCCGGATCGCGGCGACAGCAATAACGTACGCGTGTTGCCGCTCAGCGTCACGTTCTCCGCTTGGTCATCGCGGCATGCCCTTGGCCGAACTGTTCAGCGTCTGTGGGGTGCGTGCCAATCGGCGAACGGTAACGGTGCCAGGATCCGGTTCGGTCCGCCGAGGGGCGTGCGGAAGTTGCCGCGCCGGATGTGCTCGAAGTCGGTCGTCGAGCCGAAGGCGGGTTGCTGGTACAGCGACCGCGCGTATGCCCACAGGTTTGGGTAGTCGACGAGTCGTCGCGCGAAACGAGCAAGGCGTACCCCGACGAGATCGAAGCGCACCAGGTTGACGTACAACAACAGATCGGCGTCGGTAAGCACCTCGCCGAGGAGATAGCGCCGGTCGGCGAGCAGAGAGTCGTAGGACGCCAACGCGCGTTCGGTGTTCGCGACGATCGTGTCGTAGCGCTCCTGGGTTCGAGCCGACATTGCGCCGTAGGTCGCGCCCGCGACGTCGCGCACGATGTCCGTGTTGCATGCGTCGATCTCGTCGCGCCGCGTCGCGGGGTACAACTCGACCGCCGGGTCGGCGAAGGCGCGGAACTCGGTCTCGAGATCGGCGGTGAGCGTGGGGTAGTGGTTGCTCACGAGGCGACCGGTCGAACGATCCCAGAGGGCCGGCACCGAGATGTGCCCGTCGAACGTGGGGTCGGTGGCGAGGTATGCCTCGCGCAAGAAGGCGAACCCGTTCACCGGATCAGCGGCGTGTCCGTCCCCTTCACGAAAGGCCCAGCCGCGCCCGTCGCGCACGGGGTCGACCGCCGACCATGTCACGACGCCATCGAGCCCCCGGAGCTTGAGGGCGATCAAAGGCCGCTGAGCCCAGGGGCAGTAGTGGCATACGTACAGGTGATAGCGCCCCGGCTCGGCGGTGAATGCGCTGGAGCTGTCGTCGGTCACGCGGTCGTCGATTGGGTACACCAGGGTGGTCAGGTCACGTTCGCGGCGATAGGCACCGGGCGGTGGCGCGTAGTCGCCGTGCACTGCAAAGTCGGGCGGGCTCGCGGTAGTGACAGCGGTCATACCCCGACGTTAGCCAAATGACCTTTGCGCGGCCAGGCAGGGCATGGGGTCCGCCGGTGGGTCACAATGCGGGACCGACCAAGGGGGAGACATGACCGACGAATTCGTGCTCATCGACGAGCCGGCGCCCGGGGTGCGTCGCATCACGATGAACCGTCCCGAAAAGCGCAACGCGCTCAACCACCCGCTGCGCGGAGCGATCCTCCACGCGCTGCGCGAGGGCGATCGTGATCCGAGCGTGCGCGTGCAGATCGTGCGAGGTGCCGGCCCGTCGTTCTCGGCCGGCTACGACCTCGCCGGGGGCAACGAGGGCTACGAGCTGCCGTTCTACACGCCCGGCGGCGAGGGTCAGTGGCCCCGCCACGTCACCGAGGGATGGATGAGCATCTGGGACCTCGCGAAACCGGTCATTGCGCAGGTGCACGGATACTGCCTCGCCGGTGGCAGCGAGCTCGCCACGGGCTGCGATCTCGTCTACGTCGCCGAGGACGCCAAGATGGGCTATCCCGCAGTGCGCTTCGGTGTACCCGACATGCACTTCCACGCGTGGTTCCTCGGCATGCGGCGCGCGATGGAGATGATGGTCACCGGCGACTCGATCTCCGGTGTCGAAGCAGTGGCCGAAGGCTGGGCGAATCGCGCATTCCCTGCCGACGAGCTCGACGACGCCGTACTCGAGGTCGCGAAGCGCATCACCGCCATCCCACCCGAGCTCGTACAGCTCAACAAGCGCGTGGTGCACCGCCAGATGGATCACATGGGCATGCGGGCGGGCATCCGTGCCGGCACCGAATTGTGTGCGATCGGCACGCACACCGAGGCGATGCGCGAGTTCACCACGAACATCAAAGAACGCGGTCTCACCAGCGCGTTGTCCGAACGCGACGCGCCGTTCGGCGACTATCGCACCACCACGAGCTGACCGGCGACTGCGTGCTCACCCACACCTGACGTGGGTGAGCACGATCTCGTCGATCGCTGAGCACGATGCGTCGCGTCGGCCGGCTCAGTCGGGAATGCGGCCGGCGAGAGCGGCGTCGATCGCCGCGTCGCCGAAGCGCTTGCGCACGAGCGACTCGAGATACGGCGCCTTCGTCAGCTCGTTGCCGCCTTCGATGCCGATGCTCTGCCCGGTGACCCACGACGACTCGGGCCCCGCGAGGTAGCGCACACCGGCGGCGATGTCATCGGGCACGCCCGTGCGACCAAGAGGCTTCTCGGCGATGAACTGCGCGATGACCGGCTCGTTCTTGAACAGCCCGTCCTTGGTGCCGTCGGTCTTCACCAAGCCAGGACGCACGGCGTTCACGCGAATGTTGAGCGGGCCGAGCTCGAGTGCCGAACCGCGCACGAGACCCTCGACCGCCGACTTCGACGTGTTGTACAGCGTGAGGAACGGCCACGGGATCTTCGCGGCGTCCGACGAGATGCACACGATCGAGCCGCCGCCACCTTTCGCCATGAGCGGTGTCGCGTTGCGGATGACCAGAAACGCGGACACGACATTGCGCCGCAGCTCCTCGAGCACCTCGATGTCGTCGAACATCACCAGTGGCTTCATGGTCCCGCCGCCCACCACCGACACCGCGATGGCCAGCCGGTCGGCCAATGCTTCGGCGGCGGCGAGCGCGGACGTCAGGGCGTCGGCATCGAGCGCGTCGCCGACGAAGTACTCGACCTTCGCGCCGCCGCCGGCCGAGTCGAGGATGTCTTGTCGAGCCTTCACCAGGGTGGCCTCGGTGCGGCCCATGATCGTGACCGAGGCACCGTCGCGTGCGAGCCACGCGGCTGACGCACCGCCGATACCTCCGCCACCCCCGGTGACCAATGCGGCCAGTCCGGCCAGTGGCTTCGCGTTCGTCGACATGTTGATGTCCCCTTCTTCGAGATCGGGCTTGCGCTCAGGTAGTGAGCGGTCGAATTGCGCCGGCGCGCATGCGATCGCGCAGCGCCTTGTCGGTGACGAAGACTGGCACATTGTCCGCGTCGAGGAAGCCGGGCTTCGCCAGCGCGCCGCCGTCGAGTACGAGTGTCTGACCCGTGACGGCGCTCGACATCTCAGAGAGCAAGAACAGCGCGGCGGACGCGATCTCGATGGGCTGCACGCGACGCCCGAGCGGTATGACGGCTCGTTCGAGACGCGCGATCTCGCCAGGGTCGACGGCCGGTCGCGTCTCGACTGCGCCCGGCGCGATGGTGTTGACGCGGATGGCGACGGGGCCGAGCTCGAGAGCCAGGGTCCGCGCGAGCGAGATCACGCCCGCCTTCGCCGCGGCGTACAGCGCGTGGTAGGGAGCGGAGGCGAGCGCGGTTGCCGCGCTCACGCACACGAGCGACCCGTGGCGCCCTGCGTCGACCATGGCGCGGGCGACCACCTCGAGGGTCACGACCGCGCTGCGCAGATTGCGATCGACGAGGGCGTCGTAGGTGCGGGTGCCGA
>JANMVY010000730.1:0-6839 GCA_031393535.1 Actinomycetes bacterium
TGCCGAGCAAGCGTTGCGGCGCACGGCATCGCTGTTCGTCGAGGCTTACCGTGCCGCCGAGTTGTCGTCTGGTGGCGCGTCGTCTCACGTTCCGCGCGAGATGGACGTGCCGTTACCGTTCGATGAACACCCTCCGCGCGCGAGCGCGGTGTAACCTCACTGCCCACAACCGACGGGAGTACGTGCAGTGTCCACCATCGAGTTCCTGACCGGTCGCGAGGTCCTTGATTCGCGCGGCAATCCGACCGTCGAGGTCGAAGTCATGCTCGAGTCAGGCGCCCGAGGGCGCGCCATCGTCCCGAGCGGCGCGTCCACCGGACAGTTCGAAGCGGTCGAGCTGCGCGACGGTGGCGATCGATACGCGGGAAAGGGTGTGCTCACCGCGGTCGGGTACGTCAACGGCGAGATCGCTGACGCGATCGAAGGACTCGATGCGTTCGAGCAACGCACCATCGACCGCATTCTCTGTGATCTCGACGGCACCGACAACAAGTCCCGCCTCGGAGCGAACGCGATTCTCGGCGTGTCGCTCGCCATCGCGAAAGCTGCTGCGGTCGAGCTCGAAATGCCGTTGTACCGCTACGTGGGTGGAACCAACGCGCATCTGTTGCCCGTGCCGATGATGAACGTGTTGAACGGCGGCGCGCACGCCGACAACAACATCGATCTCCAAGAGTTCATGATCATGCCGATCGGCGCGCCGAGCTTCGCCGAGGCCGTGCGCTGGGGCACGCAGACCTACCACGTGCTGAAAAAAGTGCTGCACGATCGTGGGTTGTCGACCTCCATCGGCGACGAGGGCGGCTTCGCGCCGAACTTGTCGTCGAACGAAGCGGCGTTGCAGGTGTTGCTCGCCGCGATCGAGCAGGCCGGTTTCACCCCGGGCACCGACATTGCGCTCGCGCTCGACGTCGCATCGACCGAGTTCTTCCACGACGGCGCCTATCGCCTCGACGGTGAAGGCAAGACTCTCACGCCGTCGGCAATGGTCGACCTGCTCGCAAGCTGGTGCGACAAGTACCCGATCGTCTCGATCGAAGACGGCATGTCCGAGGAGGACTGGGACGGCTGGAAGGCCCTCACCGATCGCCTTGGTGGCCGAGTGCAACTGGTCGGCGATGATCTGTTCGTCACCAACACCACACGCCTCGCGCGTGGCATCGCCGCCGGAGTCGCGAACTCGATTCTGGTGAAGGTCAACCAGATCGGCACGCTCACCGAAACGCTCGACGCCGTCGACCTCGCGCACCGCAGTGGCTATACGGCAGTCATGTCGCACCGCTCGGGCGAGAGCGAGGACACCACCATCGCCGATCTCGCAGTCGCCACGAACTGTGGCCAGATCAAGACCGGCGCGCCGGCGCGGTCCGATCGGGTGGCCAAGTACAACCAGCTCCTGCGCATCGAAGAGGACCTTGTCGATGCGGCGGCGTTTCGCGGTGCTTCCGCGTTGGCCGGGGGCCGGGGCCGCGCCTGATGGTCACCGCGAGCGGCACCCTCGCGGCCTCGCCGCCGAAGCCGTTGTTCGGTGATCGTGGCCGACGCGTATTGTGGCTCGCCGTCGCGGTCCTCACCGTGCTCGTGGTGTTGTCGCTGGCCGTGTTCCCGGTGCGTCAGTATCTCGACCAACGGTTCGGCACCGCGGCACGGATGCAGACGCTCGCCCGCATCCAACACGAGAACGACCGTCTGCAAGCAAAGGTCGACGCCCTGAACACGCCCGAGGAGATCGAGCGCATTGCGCGTTCGGAGTACAGCCTTGTCTTCCCTGGCGAGGAGACCTACGCGATCTTGCCGCCGAAGATCTCGGGTCCGTCGGTGCCGTCCGCCTGGCCGTTCGGCAACTGACCCCCGTCATTTCGGGGCGACGGCGCTAGGGTCGCCAAGTCGCAATCGAGAACCGGTTCTCGAACAAACGGATCTGTGGAGTTGCAATGAGCATCCTTGGCAACCGCGTCCTGCGTAAAGAGGACCCGAAGTTTCTCACCAGCGGCGCGATCTACACCGCCGATCTACGCGATCCGCGGCTGGTCGGCGCGGCGTACGTGACCTACGTGCGCTCGACGGTTGCGTCAGCGACCATCGCAGGAATCGACACAGGCGACGCGGCCGCAGTACCCGGTGTGCTCGGCGTGTTCACTGCAGCCGATTTCGCAGAGCTGACGAACCTCGAGGCGATGGTGCCCCTGTTCCCGCCGCCGATGATGACTCGTCCGTGGCTCGCTGATGGTGTGGTGCGCTTCGTCGGCGAGCCGGTCGTCGCGATCGTTGCGGAGAGCCAGTACATCGGGGCCGACGCCGCCGAGCGGGTTTTCATCGACTACGAGCCCCTCGTCGCGGTGGTCGACCTCGAAGCAGCTGCGAGCGGCGAAGGGCTGGTGTACCCAGACCTCGGCACCAACGTCGGTGTCGATTTCGTGATGTTCCAGATGATGAAGGGCGTCACCGACGACTCGTTTTTCGATGGGTGCGATGTCGTGGTGCGCCAGCGAGTCATCAACAACCGACTCCACGCGGCTCCGCTCGAAGCCCGTTCGGTCGCGTGCGCGTGGCACGGTGACAAGCTCACATTCTGGATCTCGAACCAAAGCCCGCACGGTATTTGGGGTGGTCTCCAGAAGATCTACGGCCTTACGCCCGCGACCTGTCATGTGATCACGCCCGATGTGGGCGGTGGTTTTGGCCTCAAGCTCGAGGGCACCCCCGAGGAGATGCTGCTGCCCGAGCTGTCACGTCGCGTGGGCCGGCCGCTGCGCTGGACCGAGTCGCGTACCGAGAGCATGATCGGCTCGGCCCACGGTCGCGATCAGATTCAGTACCTGGCCATGGGTGGTTCGCGCGACGGCGTCATCCAGGCGTACCGCATCGAGGTCATCGGCGGTGCGGGTGCGTACTGCATGCTCGGTGGGTTCCTGCCGTTCTTCACCCACGTGATGGCGTCGGGGGTGTACACCATTCCCAAGATCGAGACTGCGGCGAAATCGGTTGTCACCAACACGGCGCCGGTCGTGGCGTTCCGCGGTGCAGGCCGGCCTGAGGCCACGGCCGCGGTTGAACGTGCAGTCGATCTGTTCGCGGCCGAGATCGGCATGGATCCGGTCGATGTGCGCCGCAAGAACCTCATCGGCAAGGACCAGTTCCCGTACACCACGGTGGTCGGCACGTCCTACGACACCGGCGACTACGAGACCTCGCTCGACCTCGTCCTCGCGCACGCCGACTATGCGGCGCTGCGCGTCGAGCAGGCACGTCGTCGCGCCGCCGACGACGTGAAGCAGCTGGGTATCGGTGTTGCGGTGTACGTCGAGATCACGTCGGGCCCCAACCCGGGTACCACCGAGTGGGGCAAGGTCGAGATCACGCCCGAGGGTAAGGCCGTGATCTATTCGGGTTCGCTCTCGCACGGCCAGAGCCACGCGACGGCCTTTGCGATGCTGGTGAGCGATCAGACCGGCATCGCGATGGACGACATCGAGTTGATCCAGGGCGACACCGACCTCGTACCCAAGGGCCAGGGCACCAACGCCTCGAAGTCGTTGCAGGCCGGTGGCTCTGCCGTGTACGTGAGTGCGGGCAAGGTGGTCGATCGGGCGCGCGAACTCGCGGCCGGGCTGCTCGAGGCGAACCTCGACGACATCGTGCTCGACAAGGTCGCGGGTGTGTTCCACGTCGCGGGTACGCCGGCCAAGGCTGCGTCGTGGGTACAGGTCGTTGCGGCCGCGGGGCCCGAGGGCCTCACCGCGACCACCGACGACGTCACCGCCGGATCATCGTTCCCGTTCGGCACGCATCTCGTGGTTGTCGAGGTCGACACCGAGACGGGCGCGACCACGATCATTCGCGTGGTCACCTGCGACGACGCAGGCCGCATCCTGAATCCCATGCTGGTCGAGGGGCAGCGTCACGGTGGTATCGCGCAGGGTCTCGCGCAGTCGTTGCTCGAGGAGATCCGTTACGACGCTGAGGGCAACCCGCTCACGTCGAACTTCGCGGACTACGCCATCATCTCCATGGCCGAGCTGCCGAGCTACGAGCTGATCCCGCTCGAGACCCCCACGCCCAACAATCCGCTCGGTGCGAAGGGCATCGGTGAGTCGGGGGCCATCGGCTCGACGCCCGCATTGCAAAGCGCGGTGTGCGACGCGCTGGCGCACCTCGGCATCCGCCACATCGACATTCCCGCGACACCCGAAAAGGTGTGGGCCGCCATCCAGGCCGCTCGGGTATGACCAACGCCCCCGTCGAGGCGCACGATCTGGTACGACGGTTCGGCGATGTCCAGGCGGTGCGGGGTGTCGACCTCACCGTTGCCGAGGGCGAGGTGTTCGGCTTCCTCGGCCCGAACGGCGCCGGCAAGTCGACCATTGTCCGCATGCTGGTCACGTTGCTTCGCCCCACGTCGGGAACCGCCCGTGTCGCGGGCTTCGACGTGGTGCGCGAATCGCATCTGGTACGTCGCGCCATCGGCGTCGCCTTGCAGGACGCGGCGATCGATCCGCTCATGACCGGCAACGAGCTCGTGCGACTTCAGGCGGTGTTGCATGGCATCCCGCGGCACGTTGCGCTGGCGCGCGGCGGCGAGCTGCTCGAACGGGTGGGCCTGACTGCGGCCGCGGACCGGCGCGTCGGCACGTACTCGGGTGGTATGCGCCGTCGCCTCGACCTCGCACTCGCGCTCGTGCACGAGCCGAAGGTCTTGTTCCTCGACGAACCGACCACTGGCCTCGATCCGACGAGCCGGGTGAGTCTGTGGGACGAGGTGCGTCGTCTTAACACCGAGTTCGGAACAACAGTCTTTCTCACCACCCAATACCTCGAAGAAGCCGACGAGCTCGCCCATCGCATCGCGATCATCGACGGCGGGCGAATCGTGCGCGAAGGCGTACCGTCGGTGTTGAAGGCCGCGGTAGGAGCGCCGACGCTCAAGGTCGACGTCGCGTTGAGCGCAGTCGACGCCGCGCGCGTGGTGCTCGCGGCGTTCGGTGCCGAGCGACCGGCTCGCGCGGGACGCATTGCGATCGGTCTGCCCGAGGGCGCGGCGCAGATGCCGGCGGTGGTTCGCGCGCTCGACGAGGCGGGGGTACACGTCAGTCATCTCGAGCTGGACTCACCGAGCCTCGACGACGTGTTCGCCGACGCGACCGGTCGACGCCTCGAAGGGGCAGACGATGCTACGGCGGTCGGCGCCGCGTCGACTGCCGCCGGCACACGGCCCACGAAGCGGGGTCGGCGTCGGTGATGGCGGCATCGCAACGGCGCGCGGGAGCAGTCGCGCAGGCGTACGAGTTGGCGCGTCGATCCACGGTGAACACGTGGCGTCAGCCGCAGGCGTGGGTGCCCGGCTTGTTTTTCCCACTCATGCTCACCGCGGTCTACGCCGCGCAGTTCGCGAAGGCCATTCGTCAGCCGGGTTTCCCGCCGGTTGACAGCTACCTCGACTTCGTGTTGCCGGCGAGCGTGCTCCAGGCGGTCGCGTTCGGTGCGACCGGTGGCGCCGCGGAGCTGGCGAAGGACATCGAGAACGGCTTCTTCGATCGGCTGGTGAGCTCACCCGTTTCGCGGGTTTCGATCCTGGTGGGGCGCATCGCCGGCTCCGCGATCTTTGCCGGCCTCCAAGCGGGCGTGATCATGGCGATCCTCATGGCGTTCGGCGTGACGATCAGGGGTGGGGTAGCGGGAGCACTGGTCATCATCGTGACCGCCGTGCTGCTCGCCTTGGGCATCGGTGGGCTCGGGCTCGTCCTCGCGCTGCGCAGTGGATCACAGGAGATCGTGCAGAGCACGTTCCCCGTGCTGTTCGTGCTGCTGTTCGTGAGCGGCACATTTTGGCCTACGCGGCTGATGAAGGGTTTGTACGGCGACGTCGCACGCCACAACCCGATCACGTGGATCATCGAGCCGCTGCGCGAACTCGTCATCACTGGTTGGTCATGGAGCGCCGCGGGGCGTGCTCTCGGTATCACCATCGCGCTCGCGTCGCTCACCACCACGTTCGCGTTCATCACCTTGCGCTCTCGACTGCGGCGGCTCTGATGGCCGACGCATCGCTCACCACGGGCTATCGCATAGCGCCGTTCGCGCAGGACATCGGTGTGTTCCGCGCGCTCACTGCGCGCGGCATGATGCGCATGCGGCGATTGCCGGCGCTCATCGTGCCCGCCATCGTCATGCCGATGTTCTTCGTCATCGCATTTTCGGGTTCCTTCAGCTCGCTCGCGAACGTCAAAGGGTTCCCCACGCGACACGTCATCAATTGGATGACGCCCTATGCGATCCTGCAAGGCGCGTCGTTTGCAGGTATGGGCGCGGCCGGGGGTACCGCGACCGACATCGAGGGTGGCTTTTTCGACCGTCTGCTGCTGGCGCCGTGCCGCCGCCCCATCATCCTGATCGGCCCGCTCGGGTACTCCGCGCTGCGATCGCTCATCCCCACGACATTCGTGCTCGTGCTCGCGCTCGCGCTCGGGGCCGACTTGCCGGGTGGTGTGCTCGGCATCGTGTGCCTCTACGTCGCGGCGGTGGGCGTGGCGCTGCTGTTCGGCACCCTCGGGCTCGCTTTCGTCTACAAGTTCCGCAGCCTGAAGTCTCTTTCGATCGTGCAGATCTTCATCTTCGGTTTCATGTTCTTGTCCATCGGACAGGTCCCGTTGGCATTGCAGACGGGCTGGTTGAAGCGCGCCGCCCGCATGAACCCGATGACCAACATCCTCCGGCTCTCGCGGCAAGGGTTCCTCGGCCACGTCTCTTGGCACGAGACCTGGCCGGGTCTCGTCGCGATCATCGGTCTCACCGTCGGCTTCGGATCGATCGCCTACCGCAACCTCAGGCGCATCGTGCCA
>JANMVY010000738.1:0-4624 GCA_031393535.1 Actinomycetes bacterium
CACACCGAGCGCCTCGGCGCGGGCCACCGAGCAAAAAAGCAAGGCGCCGGCCTGATCGACGTTCTGCTGCGACACGTGCCACTTGTTGTACGGGAACGCGATGAGTCGATTCTTCGGGGTCGTGGTCGCGATGTCGGCCGCGGTCATCGGCGCGCGGTTCCACGCATCGGTGTTCGACGCGGCGATCTCGCTGAAGTGCGCCCAGAATGCGGCGAGCACGTCACGATGCACGTCGAGCGACTGACCATCGGCAACCCGGCGCGCCTGTTCGAGCAACGCGTAGTGCGAGGCCGCGTCGTACATGCGCCGCGCGATCTCCTGGGGTGAGATCACATGACCATGCGGTGTGATCACCTCGTCGGGTTTCGGTGAGTCGTGATCGTCGGTGACCGGTGCCGCCCGACCGGTGATGCGGCCCCGTAGCTCGCGCCACTTCGCTTCGCCGCCGCACACCACCGCGATGTCGAGCTCGCCGCGGGCGATGGCCGACAACGCGCGGTCGAACAACCCGGTCTGCAACACCCCCGGCACGATGAGATGCGTGCGGACATCGGTTGCCCCGATGCCCTCGGCAACGAGGCGGGGCGCATTGACGTAGCCCCAGCTGCCACCGGCCACAGCCACGAGTTGCGCGTCGGCGAGCAGCCGTGACGCGCCCGAGTCGTCGGCTGCGGCGCGCGCCGCCTGCACCATCAACCCGGCGGCGTCGACCCCGTCGCACGGGTCGGCGAAGCGTTGCATCACCGTGGCCGCGCCGACGCACACCGGTGTACGAGGATCGATCGACATGGCTGCGCAGGCTAACCCGGCTCCGCGGTGGTGAGCCGCTGACAGAACCTTGCTGCTACTGTTCGCAGAAGCGGGACTGTCGGACATGGGCCCCGGACCACCTGGCGTTTCAGACGGGACGGAGCGGTGCAGGAATGAAGGTCGGCGAGGCTCCCACGCTCGCCCAAGCGGCTGCCGACTTCCGACTCCTCCTCAGCAGCCCCGTCACCTCGGCGCTCGTGATCGGCAACAAACTGTCTGCGGTGCGGCATGCGTTCTCGCTGCTCGGCATCCCCGAATCCTCCTCGCCCGACGTCGTGGTGTGCACACGGGCCGATATGGCTGAAGCGCTCGCGCTCGGCGCGCCTTCGATCGTGGTCTTCGGCTACGCCCCGCACCGACAGGCACGACGCCAGGGCTATGTCCCCACGAGCTACCACGCATGGACCACCGCGACACGGCAGGTGTTCGCCCGCGCGCGACAACCGTCCGTCGGTCGCTACGTGGTGCGTGCGTTGAGCACGGAGCGGTCACTGCGCGTCAAGGCACGCTCGGTCGTGCTCCGTGCACTCGTCGAGGCTCGACGGCCGCTTCCCTGGGCACAGCTCACGATCTGCGAGCGCACTACCACGGTCCCGTTCATCTTGGCCGCCGCGGGGAAACTCGACCCGACCCTCGAGAGCAACCGCTTCCATCTCGAGTGTCCCCGCTCCGAACTGTTGCAGCGACTGCTCTTTCACGTGCACGACGACCGGGCACCGGTCGCAATCGTGAAGACCTGCCGCCACTCCGGCCAGACCGCACGCTTCGCGGGTGATACGACCGGACTTGTGCTGGCTGCGTCGTTCGGTGCGGCCGCAGGTGCGCATGCACCCCAACCACTCGGGCGCGGCGTCGATGACGCTTCCGGTCTCGACTTCGTCGCCGAATCGGCCGCGCCGGGTCACCCGCTGTCACGCTGGATGGCGGCCCGCACTCCGCGCCCCTGGATTCCCGAACAGATCGACTCGATCGTGCGGTGGATCGGCGACCGACACGAACAGTCGCGTGACGACTCCGGCCGCCTCGCGGAACTCGACGCGCTCATCGACCTCGCGCCACCCGCACTCGCCACTCGGCTCGAAGCCATGCAAGGACGCGTCCCGGGAGTGCTCGGCCATCGCGACCTCGGCTCGTGGAACATTCTGTGCACGCCAACGCACTTCACCATCGTCGACTGGGAGTCGGCCCGCCGCCCTTCGCCTCCGCTCTGGGACCTCTGGTACTTCCTCATGGACGTGCTGCCACGACGGGAAGCGCCCCATGAGCCTGAAAAGTGGATGACGCTCGCACTTGACATGTTTCGCGGCGAGCACCTTTGCTCGGTCGAGCTCTTCGCGCACACGAAATCCCTCGCAAACCGCGTGGGCGTTTGCGACGACGACGTTGGTCCCCTCCTTGCCGCCTGCTGGCTCCATCATCGACAGTCGCGTGTCGAACGAGAGCAGACGACTATCTCTCTCGACGGCATGCCCGGGGCGCGCGATCACCTCTCGAGCTTCGCCGACTCGTGGTTCGACGACTCGGCCCTCGGCGTGACCTGGCAGGCCTACGCGCGCCGCGCCGACTGACGCGCGCCACGCCGACCGCCGGAGCGCACGGGGTGCGCTGCGTCGCGGTACAGCTCTGCGTAGCGCGACGCCATCAACTCGATGCTGAACGCGCTTCGAGCGCGGTCCAACGCGTTCTCTGCGAACTGACGTCTCCGTTGCGGATCGGCACGAAGCACCTCGAGAGCCACGGCGAGCGCAGCCGGGTTCTCCGGCTGAACCAGAAGGCCCGTGACCCCATGCTCGACCAACTCGGTGAGACCGCCGACCTCCGCAGCCACCACCGGCAGTCCGTGGTGCATCGCCTCGATCACCGACAAGGGCATCGCCTCCGAACGCGACGGAAGCACGTACACGTCGATGCTGCGGTAAAACGCGTCGACGTCGTCGGTCCAGCCGAGGAAACGCACGCGATCGGCAACCCCCACCGCACGTGACTGTGCTTCGAGGTTGACGAGCTCCGTGCCCGTCCCGACGATGTCAACCTGCACCCGTTCCGCCAAAGCGAGCGCATCCACGAGGACGTCAAGACCTTTCTCGCGCTCGAGTCTGCAAGCCACCCCGAATCGCACGATCTCGGATTCGGCAGTGCCCGCGATTTCGACCGGTCCGAACCCATTGGGGATAACGCGGACCGACGATGCTTTTTCGCCCGTGACCGCGATCACCTCGCGCGCGAGAGCGTGCGACACGGCCACGTGACCTTGCAGGAGTCGTACTGATGCTCGCTTCGCCAGCCGTTGCAGCCTGGACGACGGTGCGTGCGGATGGTGCTCGAGCGCGACAACGCTCAGATCACGCACCGTGGCCGCCACGACGATTTCCGGAAGACAGGCGGCCATGTCGGTGAGATTCACGTGCAGGATGTCGGCTTCGAGCGCACGAAGCGCTCGTCGAAGCGCGAGGAGCGATCGCCAATCGCGTTTGTTCCGGACCTGGGGCACAACGGTCACCGTCGCCGAGGAGCGCTGCTCGGCCACGCGCGCCAGGACATCGACGTAGGGGCCGATCAAGGTGACGCGCATAGCGTCCGGTAGTCCCGACACGATGCCACGGGCGACCTGCTCTGCGCCGTAGAAGCCAGGCGAGGCGACGTACACCGCGACGTGAAGGGTGTCGCGCATCAACCCGGCTCGACCTGCCAGCGATGCTCGACGCCGACCGGGCCACCGGTGGTGATCGCGCGCTCCGACCCCTCGGTCTGCACGACAGGTTCCGCGATGCGAAACGCGGCGATCTCCGACCATACGGCGTCGCCGCGCCCGGTGTTGCGGTCACGCAGTCCGGCCCAGACCCGATACGACCGAGGGGTGAGAGGCAACGCGTCGAGCCAGCACGAGATCACCTGCGATCCGGCGCTCGCCGGAATTCGGAGGCCGTCGTCGTAGCTGTTGCACACGATGAGATCGCCGACGTGACCATCGCTGATCGCGAGCTCGAGCACCGGTTCGACCGGATCGCTGAGCTCGATCGTGACCTCGATGCGGATCGCACCGCGCGGGGGCACCTTTGTGGCCGGCCGGCCATTCGTATCGAGGCAGGCTGCATGCGCGACGCGCATCGTGGAGTCGGCGCGTGCTGTCGAGGTGTTCTCGGGCGCCTGCCGTTGATCCTCCAACCGACGCCGATACTCGGCAAGGGTTTCCTTCGTGTCGGCGTCGTACACAAGCCGGCCGCGCTCGAGCAGAAGCGCGCGGGTGCAGAGCGCCTCAACCGCCGCGGCCTCGTGGGAAACGAAGATCAAGGTGGTGCCCTGCCGAACGAGCGTTGCCAACCGGTCGACGCACTTCAACTGGAAGTTGAGATCGGCCGTTGCAAGCGATTCGTCGACAAGCAGGGTCTGCGGTTCGAGGAACGTTGCAATGGCAAAGCCGAGCCGAAGCTGCATGCCCGACGAGTAGAACTTGGCCTGCCGGTCGATCGCGCTCGAGAGCTCGGCGAACTCGACAATCTCGTCGAAGCGACGGCGTATCTCAGTCCGCGGGATTCCGATGATGCTCCCATAGAGCCAGACGTTCTCCCGGCCGCTCAAATCGGGGTGCACGCCCGAGCCCACCTCGAGCAGTGCTCCCACGCGCCCGCGCATTCGTACCCGTCCCACACTCGGGTAGATGATGCGGCTCATGAGACGCAGCGCGGTCGATTTCCCGGCCCCGTTCGCACCGACGAGCGCAACCGCGGAACCCCGCTCGATCGCGAACGAAACGTCATCGAGCGCCGGGACCGGCTGCGTCATCGCACCCCTGTTTCGGTGCAGCCGACCTACG
>JANMVY010000755.1:0-5347 GCA_031393535.1 Actinomycetes bacterium
ACACCGATCGGCTCGACACGTGTTGAGCACTCGCGGCGACCTTCAGGGCGCCTCGAACCGACATGTGCCGCGACAGACGCTACGCCACGCCTGGTGGCCCACGGCCCGTTCGATCGCTTGGCCCACGCCGCTGGCCGCCGCGGTCCTCGCGCTGGCGCTCGTCATCGAGCACCGACTTGTGCAACCGTCGGCCGACGCCGGATCGTTCACCGTTCGGGCCCAGATGGTCGCCGCGCTGGCCGCGGCGGCCGCCGCAACCGTGTTCCACGACCCGGCCGCGAACCTGCTCGACAGCTCGCCCACCACCCGGGCCCGGCGCACCGGGTTACGGCTCGCCCAGTGTCTCGTCGTCTGGACCGCGACCTGGACCCTCACCCTCAGCCTCATCGCCACCGCGCCCGGTTCACCGCCGGTGGCCGAGCTCACACTCCAAGCGCTGGTGCTCGTCGCGGTCGCCGTAGGGGCCGCGACCACGGGAGGCACCACCGCGGGCGCGGCGGCCGTCGGATTGATCACCTTCTCGGCGCTCCTCGTGCCGGAGCGGTGGTCGCTACTCAGCGCAGATCGGGCCGCGAGCCTCCGCCTCGGCCTACTGGGGGTCGTGGGTGTTGTCGCCGGCTGCTGGGCAAGTCGCGATCGGGCGCGCCACCATCGGCCGACGTGGCCGATCAGACCTCGAGGACGACCGGCACGATCATGGGCCGCCGCCGGGTGCGCTCGTTGACGAAGGAACCCGCGGCACGCCGCACAACCTTTTGCAGCGACTCGATGTCGGCACGCGGGGCCCGCTCGAGTGCCGTCACGAGCTCGCGGTGCACCGCCGCGGCACAACCGTCGATGAGGTCGACCGACGCCGTCTCGTGCACCCAGCCTTTGGTGATCACCTCGGGTTCGCCAACCACTGCGGCCTCGGCGAGATCGACGGTAACCAGCACCATGACGATGCCTTCCTCGGCCAGCACCCGCCGATCACGGAGCACGCCGTTGCCGACGTCGCCGATACCTGAACCGTCGACGTACAAGTACCCGGCAGGCACCGAATCGCCCCGCCGAATGCCGGAATCGGAGAGGACGAGTTGGTCGCCGTCCTCGCAGATGATCACGTGATCGTCTGCGACACCCATCTGACGAGCGATCGCGGCGTGCGCGACGAGGTGTCGGTACTCACCGTGCACCGGCGTGAACCATTCGGGTTCGGTGATCGACAACAACATCTTGAGCTCCTCGGCCTTCGCGTGGCCGGTGGCGTGCACGTCCTCGATGCCGGAGTGGATGACCTCCGCGCCGAGTCGCGCGAGCCCGTCGAGGACCTTGGAGACGCTCATCTCGTTGCCGGGGATCGGATGCGAGCTGAGAATCACCGTGTCATGCGGTGTGAGCTTCAACCACCGGCTCTCCCCCGCGGCCATCAACGACAGCGCAGACATCGCTTCACCCTGCGAACCGGTCGAGATGATGCACACCTTCCCCGGGGGGAGGTCGGCGACGTCTGCGATATCGCGTAGGTTCGCGTCGGGGATGTGCAAAAGGCCCATCTCGCGCGCGAGCCGCACATTGTTCTGCATCGACCGGCCCAACGTGGCCACGACACGATCGAACGCGATCGCGGCATCGGCGATCTGCTGCACCCGATGGATGTGGCTGGCGAAGCACGCGGTGATGATCCGCCGGCCCTTGTTCGCGTGGAACAGGTCGAAGAGCACCTTGCCGACCGTTGTCTCCGAACGTGAATGGCCGTGCTCACACGCATTCGTCGAGTCCGACAACAACAACCGCACGCCTTCACGCCGGGCGATGGCGCCCATCGTGGCCAGGTCGGTACGGCGACCGTCGACCGGGTTCAGATCGAGCTTGAAATCACCCGAGTGCAAGATCGTGCCCTGCGGCGTGTGGAACGCGGTCGCGAACCCGTGCGGCACCGAATGCGTGACCGGGATGAACTCACAATCGAACGGTCCGAACACACGCCGCTCGTTGTCGGACACCGTGATCAGTTCGGTGCGCTTGAGGAGGCCGGCTTCTTCGATGCGATTGCGGGCCAAACCGAGCGCCAACGCGGAACCGATGATCGGGAACGACAACTCGCGCAGCAAGAACGACAGCCCACCCATGTGGTCCTCGTGGCCGTGGGTGACGATGCACCCTTCGATGCGGTCGCGGCGCTCGTACAAGTAGTTGAAATCGGGCAACACCAGGTCGATGCCCAACATGTCCGCGTCGGGGAACATCAGCCCACAATCCAAAAGCATGATGCGGTCGTCGATCTCGATAGCCGCACAGTTCCGGCCGATCTCCCCCAACCCACCCAAAAACGTGACCGTCACCGGTTCAGCCATGCGCAACACCCTTCGGTTTCGTCACGAACACCATACGTGTCACGGTCAGTGGCGAGATGCACGCGACGAAACCGCGACACGCACGCAATGCACGTTCGTGCAGCCAATGCGGGGTCATGGGGTCAGACGCTACAAGAGTGTTACCGTCGCCCCGAGTTCTCGATAATCGGCCCGTCAGCCGGGTAGGTGGTGGCAGCGGAACATGTCGTCGATACCGCACAGGGTCATGACCAGCAGTCGGCGTGTCGCGTGTGTGGCGCTGATCGCAGTCACCTCGTGTGGCGGGTCCTCCCCGACGCCGTCGACAATTCCCACGACGACCATCAGCTCGTCGCCCGTGACCACTGGGTCGTCGACCTCAACCTCGACCTCGACCTCGACCTCCACGACAGCTTCGACGTCGTCGACGACAAGCCCGTCTCCGGCGACCAGCACGACGAAAGCGGCGGGGACGGTTCCCGCGCAGGTCACCGACGTACGTGCGGGCCCCGCAGGCGGTTCGGGAGAGGTCATGGTCGCGTGGAGTGTTGTCGCGCTGGCCACGGGGTACCGCGTGTCGCGCGCCACCGCAACAGATGGCCCATATGCAACGGCGGCCGACTTCGACGTCGCGACCGCCGGCAGCACCAAGGCCAGTGGCGTCACCAACGTCTACTTCGTGAACTCGCAGAGGCAGAGCATCGGCTATGTCGAGGTCCTGAGCGACACCGTCACCACTGGGCCGAGGCGGTACTACCGCGTCACCGCGTACAACGCGGCCGGCGACGCAGCGCCGTCCGCGGTGGTGTGCGGTACCCCGCCGCCCATTGCCACATGCTGACCCCGCCGAGCGCGTGACGCCCGGCAAGCTCCACTCGCTTCGCGATGCGTCGTACTGTCTCGGCTCATGGTCGTATCAGATGCAGCAGTAGCGGTCAGGCAATCAGTCAAGGACATCGCATTCGAGTTCGCCGCCGACCGTGCGCAACGCCAAGCGCGCACGAGCCTCGACCCGGCGGATTTCGACAGGCTCGCAGCGGCCGGCGTGCTACGCACGGGTCTGCCCGACAGCCGCGGTGGGCTGTGGGTGGACACGGCGCAATCGGCGCGCGGCATCTGCGAGATCTACCGCACGATCGCGCATGGTGACCCGTCGGTGGCGTTGGTCGCGTCGATGCACCCGGCGGTCCTCGCGTTCTGGCTCGCTACGCGCTCGGTTCCCGAACCCGACGCACACGCCTGGTCCGAACAGCGCGACCGTGTCTTTCGCGCGGTCGAGGGTGGCGCGTGGTTCGGCACCATCACCTCAGAGCCCGGCAGCGGCGGCGATGTGATGCGCACACGGGCTGTTGCACGCGCCGACCTGAACGGTTGGCGCGTCGAAGGGCAATAGCATTTCGGCAGCGGCACCGGTATCAGCCGATTCATGCTGACCACCGCCGTACCCGAGGGCGCAGAAGAGCCCGACTGGTTCTTGGTGCCGATGCACGGTGTCCACCTCGACGGCTCGGACGGGGTCAGGCTGGTCGCCGCGTGGGACGGCCACGGCATGCAGGCAACGCAGAGCCACGCACTCGAGTTCTTGGCGTGCCCCGCAGAGCGATTCGCGTGGCCGGGCCATTTACGCGAGGTCATCGCGACCGCGTCGCCGTTCTTCGGTCTTTTGTTCACCGGGGTCGTGCTCGGCGTGGTGGAAACGGCAGTCGATCTCGCGCGTGGCCAGCTCGCGACCCGACGCGACGGGCTCCGGCCCTACGAACAGGTCGAATGGACGCAAGCCGAGTTGGAGGCGTGGACCCTGGCGCAGGTCTACGAAGGCGCGCTCCGCGCGTTGGAAAGTGGGTCCCCCTCGGCAGGTGCGTCCTTGCGAGCAAAGACGATGGGCGCCCAGCTTGCCGAATCCTGCCTCAGCCGCCTGTGCCGGGTACTCGGCGGTGGCACCTTCTCTCGCCGCTCGCCGATCGGGAACTGGTTCGAGGATGTCCGGGCGCTGGGGTTCCTGCGACCCCCGTGGGGTCTTGCATATGACGCACTGCTCGCCGAAACCTTCGAGCCGACCATCGGCGGTCAGTCCGCATTCTCTTGACTTGTCGGTCCGGCAGGTATCCACTCGAGAAAGAGTCTTCGACTCGAAGGGGGACACTATGGGCAGGATGATTCGCAAGAGCGCTGACACGCCCGAAGAGACGCGGTCGTTTCAGGATGGTTCGGGCCGATTGGAGCTCGTCGACCTCGATGGAGCGCAGGTCGGGCGGGCGACGTTCGAGCCAGGGTGGCGGTGGTCGACACACGTGAAGCCCATTGCCGGCACCGACAGCTGTCAGGCCGCACACATGGGCTATGTCATCAGTGGACGCATGAAGATCGTGATGGACGACGGCGAGGAGGCCGATTTCGGTCCGGGCGACTTCATGGTCTGCCCGGCGGGCCACGACGCGTGGATCGTGGGCGACGAGGCGTGTGTCGTCATCGACTGGCAAGGCATGGCCAACTACGCAAAGAAGTAGCCGCAGCCACTCGACCGCGCATCGGGCGGGCACCAGCTCGCGCGCTGGCGGCGAGCCAACGACCTGAACACCTCACGGTTCGATCACGACGTTGATGGCGTGTTCGCCGGGGATTTCGCCGGCCAGCACCTGGATCGCTCGTTCGGCCTGCGCGAGCGGGAACTTGTGTGTTCGCATCTTGTGCAGTGCAACGGGCTGTTGCTCGATGATCGACAGCGCCGCACGGTAGCCCTCGGCGGTGACGCTGCGTGCGCCGATGACCGTGATACCGCGCAGCACAACCTTGTCGCTCGGGAAGTTGGGTACCGCGGTTCCCTTCACGCCACCGAGCACGATCGTGCCGCCTGCGCGGACGAGGTCGATCGCGTCGACGACGGGTTGGGTCGCGTTGGCGGTCACATCGACTACCACGTCGGCCATGTCACCGTCGGTGAGCTCGCGCACGCGAGGCACGAGGTCTTCGCGCTCGACGTCGATCGCAACATCGGCTCCCAGTTCGAGCGCGAGATCGAGCTTGTGGCGATC
>JANMVY010000766.1:0-1998 GCA_031393535.1 Actinomycetes bacterium
GAGCGCCGCGCATCTGTGCCCGACGACATCGCCCCCGACGAGCTCACGGTCGAGCGCGCTATGGAGTTCCTCGACGCCCCGCAAGGTGACCGCGTCGTCGGCACCGACCCGGTCAGCGGTCTCGAGGTGTACGCGAAGGCAGGCCGCTTCGGTCCGTACGTGCAGCTCGGTCCGCTCGAGGATGGTGCAAAGGAACGGCCTCGGACCTCGTCGCTGTTCAAGACCATGTCGCTCGAGACGATCACGCTGGCTGATGCGATGGCGCTGTTATCGCTGCCGCGCGCGGTGGGTGTCGACCCGGCCGACAGCATCGAGATCGTGGTATCGAACGGGAAGTTCGGGCCGTACGTGAAGAAGGGCACCGACACTCGCAGCCTCGATACCGAGGACCAACTGCTCTCGCTCACGCTTCTCGAAGCGCTCGAGGTGCTCGCCCAGCCGAAGCGCCGTCGCGGTCAGGGAGCTGCGAAGGCACCGTTGCGCGAGCTCGGCGCTGATCCGGTGTCGGGCAAGGCAATGGTGCTGAAGGAGGGCCGCTTCGGCCCCTACGTCACCGACGGCGAGACGAACGCGTCACTCCGCAAGGGTGACACCGTCGAAGAGCTCACCGATGAGCGTGCCGCCGAGTTGCTCGCCGAGCGGCGCGCACGCGATCCGAAGCCGACCCGCGGCCGCGGCGCGAAGAAGACTGCGGCCAAGAAGGTCGGCGCGAAGAAGGTCGGCGCGAAGAAGGTCGGCGCGAAGAAGGTCGGCGCGAAGAAGGTCGGCGCGAAGAAGACTGCGGCGAAGAAGGTCGGCGCGAAGAAGGTTGGCGCGAAGAAGGTCGGCGCGAAGAAGGTCGGCGCGAAGAAGACTGCGGCCTCGTAGGGTCGGGCCCGTGTCGGGGCGGGGACGTTTCATCGTGTTCGAGGGCGGTGACGCCTGCGGTAAGTCCACCCAAGCCGCACGGCTTGCGGCGGATCTCGGCGCCCGGCTCACGCGCCAACCCGGGGGCACCGCGATCGGTGCGTCGATCCGTGCCATTGTTCTCGACCCGGCCAGCGTCGCCCTCGACGATCGTGCCGAGGCGCTGCTGTACGCAGCGGACAAAGCGCAGCACGTGCACGAGATCATCGAGCCCGCGCTTGCGAGCGGCGGCGACGTTGTGTGCGATCGCTACGTGGCGTCATCGGTGGTCTACCAGGGCAGCGGGCGTGGCCTCGATTTGGCATACCTCGCGGAGCTGCTCGGGTGGGCGACCGCGTCACTCGAACCGGATCTCGTGCTCCTCCTCGAAGTCTCCGACAGGGTGATGCATGAACGCCTCGGGGTCGAGCGTGACCGGCTCGAGGCGCTCCCATCCGATTTCCACGAGCGGGTCCGCGAGGGGTTCCGGTCGCTCGCGGCGCGTGATCCACAACGATGGGTCCGTATCGACGCATCGGGCACGGTCGCCGAGGTTGCGACGCGGGTGCGGCTCGCCGTCTCGCGGCGGTGGCCCGCATGACCGCCACCGATCCGTTCTCGTCGGTCATCGGCCAACCCGACGCGGTCGCCCTGTTGCGTCACGCGGCGCACGCGCCCGTGCACGCCTATTTGTTCCTCGGCCCCCGCGGCAGCGGCAAACGCGCCGCGGCACGAGCGTTTGCAGGTGAGCTGCTGGCCGCAGGCTCGGCCGACGAAATCGCCGCGCGACACCGGCGTCTTGCCGCGGTCGAGCAGCATCCCGATCTGGTACTCGTCGCGCCCGAAGGTCGAACGCTCCGCCGCGTCGAGGCTGACGTAATCATCCTCGAAGGCTCGCGTTCGCCGATCGAAGGCCGTCGCAAAGTGATCGTCGTCGACCGGTTCCACACCGCAGAGCCCGAGGCGGCCGCAAGCTTGCTCAAGACCATCGAAGAGCCACCGTCGACTGCGGTGTTCGTCCTGCTCGCGGAGGAGGTGCTGCCCGAGCACGTCACGATCGCATCACGCTGCGTGCGCGTCGAATTCCTCGCGGTCGCTGCGGGCGCGATCGCG
>JANMVY010000772.1:0-2635 GCA_031393535.1 Actinomycetes bacterium
AGGACTTCAACGAGGGCAGAACCACTGGCCGCCAACGGGCAGAACCGTTGGCCACCAACGGGCAGTCTCATGACCGCCTACGGGCACGATCTCATGGCCGCCGACAAACGCTCTGACCAGGCGCGTTGAGGATCCCGTTGAGGCCTCAACCGTGTACTAACGAACGTGTCGGAGGGGGACGCAAACCCCAAGTACATGGGACCCCTGGGTCCACCGGTACGCGGTTACGTAGTCGCTGGCTGCGGTTCCGTCGGCGGGACGCCCTGCGGCTCAGGCGGCTTCCGCGGCTCTTGAGCGGGGGCTTCGGCCGCCCGACGGACTCATCTACGTCGGAGGTCGTCGATGAGGACCCAGGCGCCGCTCGAGGGGTTGGACCGCGGCGACGAGCCGTTCCCCTCGTGCATGTGATCGAGCGCCCGCGCACGATCCGGCGCGTCGTCGTGGCGGGTGATCAAGTCCTGCACGGCTTGCGCGTTGAGCGACTTCGTCGCGCCAATCATTGGCACGACCGCGGCCTGTGCCGCGTGGCGATCGAGGTAGGCGGTCTGGTTTCGCCAGTGCAGAAGGAACCACAGCTCAATGCAGGGGTTGGAGACCGCTATCCCGACGCTCATCCGCTCGGCGTCGCGGATCGCTGCGTCGATATCGGGGTGCTCGTCGACGTCGAATACACACCAGATCGCGTCGTACTGGTCGCCTCGGCCCTTCTTGGCGTCACGCGCCGCGCGTGCCTTCGCAGCGGCCGCGTGACGGACCAGCGTTGCTGGTGTCCCATGGTCGGGGCTGATCTTGAGATCGAGATGGTCACGAAGGGCGCGCCACCATCCCACCAAGTACGAGGGCTCGGTGTTTCGCCCTTCGGTGAAGACCAAAACGCTGCGGCGCACCGGCGTGCCGCCCACGCTTCGAGTGAGAGGCCTGCCGCCTCGTCGGCTCACGCCCGTGCGAGCTCGACGATGTCCGCGAACTCGTGATGATCAATGAGTGGGACGCCGCCGTAACGGCCACGGAGATACCGTCCGGCAAGGTCTTCTTCCTTGCGTGGCGCGTAATCAGCGAGAGACCGCAGCATGGTGGCCCCATCGAAGGACTTGTCCGCCAACCACACCTGGTCACGTCCGAGCACGCGCGGCGAAACCGAGTCGCCGAGTAGTGCGGTGTCGAACGCGTTCGCGATGAGCTGCGCGTTGCACGGGTTACTGACCGGGTCCTGGAACAGCCGGACGACTTCTTCGACCAGGCGCGGGTGCAGGCTCGAATCCAGCTCGTCGGCGAGTAGCACCGTGCCGTCACGCAGGGCGTCGAGCATCGGGCCGAGCAGCCCCAACCAGACGACCGTACCGAGGGACTCGTCACGGTCGTCGAACTCGACAGGACCCGCCGCTCCTGCGTGCGAGAGCCGGAGCCCGCCAGCCGCATCAACGGCGACGTCGAGATCGGCCGAGTCGGAATCGGTTTCCTTGCCATGCAGGACCCGCACCGAGCGGCGGACTCGATCGAGGAACTCTGGGTCGAGCGGTTCGACACGCACGTCGACAATGCCGAGATCCGCGACTCGAACCAGATCCAGCACGCGGTTGCGTTGCTGTTCGTCCTGCAGCAGAGACACGGTGCGAGCGTGACGGAGCCCGCGGTTCGCGGCTTCGGCCATCACCAGGTTGTTCGCGAACCACCGATACAACGCCATGAGCATCTCGTGGCCCGCCGCGGCCGAGGTGGACAGGTAAAGCGCATTCGGTCGGAGGAGTTGCTCGACGGCCTTGCCCCGTGATCGTTCTCGGGTCCCGTGGGAGATCTTCATACCCTCGCGTTCGAACAGCACGGTCTGCTTGGCTCGCGGATAGCTGTAGGCCCATTCCTCGATGAACCGTTCGTCGTCGTAGACGAAGCCGTACTCGTGGCGGACCCCGTCCAGGATCAGATCAACCGCGAAACGGGTCGGCTGGGTCGGGCTGTTCACGTCGAGACGGAACGGCGACCGGGGCACCGGCGTGTCGAGATCACCCGAGCGGAACGAGTGCAACACACAGCCTCGCATGTCCGCCATCGCCCGCAGCACGTTCGACTTCCCCGAGGCATTCGCGCCGAACACGCACGCCACCGGCAACAGACGGACCGTGGCACCGCGATCATTGGCCCGCACCGTGCGCGCCGCCCCCGGCTCCGCGAGCCGGGTCGCGACCATGGACAACTCGACCGGGTCGCGGAACGACCGGATGTTCGCGGCCTCGAATCGTGCGAGCACAGTCCCGGTATCGGCCACCTCAAGCTTTTCCATAACGGTATTATACGCAGGAATTCCTCACTTTAGCCTCGTTTGGTACCCAAAGTCATCCTCAGATGGTAGAATCACATCGATATCATTCCTTCGGCCAAGCAATCCGGGTTGTTCGTATCCCGACCTCCGCGAGCAGGCCGTTGCCGCGCGCGACTGGGACAAGGCGTGGGCGCTCATCGCCGACCCCCTCAACTTCGGCGACTAACCCAGCCACACCACGACTACCCAGCGTGGGACATCGCGGTCCCCGTAGGTACGCCGGCGTTCGCCATGGTCGATGGCACCGTCGTCACCGCAGTAGGTGCCGGTGTCTACCCCACCGATTCGAACCCGTGCGGCGCCACTGTCGCGATCGCC
>JANMVY010000331.1:0-3292 GCA_031393535.1 Actinomycetes bacterium
GATGCCCGCACCGAGCTTGCGAGTTGTCTGCTCCTGCTCGGCCGCTTCGACGACGCGTTCGTCGAGCTCGACGAAGTGGTCCGCCAACGCGAGGCCGCGGGGCGCACCGACGACTTCCCGTATCTGGTCATCCGCCAGCAGCGGGCGGTCTGTCTGCGTTCGTTGGGTCGGTTTGACGAGGCCGACCGCGAGCTCGACGCGGTCGCGGCCGCGTCGAGTGAGCTACCCGCCGACCACCCGTTCGTGCAGCACCTACAGGCGCTGCGCCAGCCGGTCGCCGCGGCGGCCGTCGCCGAGTAGGTGTCGTCGTGTTCCGCCGCGAGGACGGTACGGAAATCGTTCTCCGGCGCGATGGCTGTCGATGATCGCGCCGCGGCCGAACACGCCACCATGTCCGATGTCGTGCGAGAGGCGCCACGCCGCTACCTGAAGAGTGGCTGATCGTCATCTGAGGCGCCGCGCGGCGACGGTTCACCCAGACCGCGTTCGCTCACCGCAAGGGGACGAGTCAGGGTCAGGTCGCACGCTTCGAGTCAGGGGCCGACACTGGCGGTCGACCGTTGCTCGCTACGCGGCCGCCGCCGCAATCGCTCGCACGCTCCCCTCGGTGCACGGTCGGCCGGTAGAGTGCGGACGTGGCTCTGCGCGCGTCTTCGCTGGGTTCGCTGGTCGAACGTCACCGTGACGAGATCGTCGCGCTTGTCCGTCAACACCGAGCCCGATCGATATCGGTGTTCGGGTCGGTCGGTCGAGGCGATGCCACGCCGGCGAGTGACATCGACTTCTTGGTCGAGTTCGAGCCCACGAGTTCGCTCGTCGACCTCATCCATCTCGAAGAGGCGCTCGCGTTGCTGCTCGGCACTCAGGTCGATGTCATATCCGCCGCGGCCCTCCTTGAACGTGACGACGACATTCGCCGAGATGCCGTGCTGCTGTGAGTCGTTCCGACGCACACCGTCTCGCCGACATGCTCATGGCAGCCGATGAGATTGCCGAAATCGTGCGACGAGGAAAGCACGCTTTCGACCACGACTCCGCCCTACGGCGCGCTGTCGAACGTTGTCTCGAGATATTCGGCGAGGCGGCCAAGTCGATCTCGCCCGAGCTTCGCGCCCAGCATCCTTCTGTTCCGTGGAGTGACATGGCGAAGGTTCGCGATCGGTTGAGCCATCACTACCACCGGATCGATCCAGCGCAGGTCTGGGTGATCGCGACCGACGATGTGCCGGTGGTCGCGGAGCAGGTCCGCGGCATCGGCTGGGCGTAAGCCGGCGCGACGCCGCGGCAACGGTGCATGGGGTCGCCGCGGCGATCGAACGTCGAGCGCTCGCCCACGAGCTTGCGCCGCGTCGCGTCGCTGCGAGGACGATTTGCGAGAGCGCGGCAGAACCACGACGTCGAGCCCCCCTGAGGGCCGAAATCACCGATGCAGCGGCGGCCCGGCTGATGGCTACCAACCCGGTCGCCGGTGCCGCGTCCAACTCGAGCACCGCGCGTGTGGCGACGTGGGTGCGAACCAGACGAAACTGCGACGAGGGCGGAACCTCGTGGCGTCCAACGCCGGTATCGCGTGGGCACGGCGTCTCATCAACGCAGGGCCTGTGGCGGTGGTGGCGACGTGAGGCTCGACGTCGGCTGTGGCCGCGACATCATGGAGGGCTGGACGAGCATCGACTTGGTGCCGCTACCGGGCGTCGACATCGTCGCCGATCTCGACACGGTCGGACGAGGGCCGCCGCCGACAAATCTGATGGGACCGTCCGCCACTGCCGCCACTGCCGCCCCATGCCTGCCACGAACATGGCGATGAGCACCGGTGTCGTCGCGGTGCTGTCGGCCGTGTACGGGTTGGTCGTCGGCTCGTTCCTCAACGTGGTCATCGCGCGCATGCCGGTGGGCGAGTCGGTGGTGAAGCCGGTGCCTGCGGTCGTTTGTTGCGCGCTTTCCCCCGCTTTCGGTGGATATGCGCGCAACGAAACCCGGGAGCGGGCGAGTTGACCGGACTCCTCCGGGTACTCAGGCTGCGAGCCTCGCAGCCGGTCGCCGCGTCGTCGGTCGCCGAGTAGGCGGCGTCCGGTTCCGCCGCCATGGTTTCGCGATACAATATTGGGATCGTGGATATCCGGACATCTATCGGTCGGCCCGAAAGCACGGCGTGCGCGATGAGGACATCCTCCACGCGGTGATTCATGCGTTGGCTGCTGCCGAGGAGGACTCCGGCAGGGTGCTGTACCTGGGCGCCGATCGAGCCGGAAACATTCTTGAGGTGGTGTCTGTCGTACGCGAGGACGGCACGGAAATTGTTATCCACGCGATACGGATGTGCCGCATCTACGAACCGCTGCACCGCGATTTTGGAGGACTCGATGACTGACAAGACGCCGTACGGCCACACGAGGGCGGGTGTCGAGCTCACTGAAGAAATGCTCGATCGCATGGCCCAAGAAGCCGAGGTTGGGTTGGACGTGTCGAAGTTGCGCCGAGGCCCCGGGCGGCCGGCGATGGGATCTGGACCCGCGGACACGCTTCCCGTACGACTCGACCCTGAGCTTCGCAAGGCCGTCGATGATCGCGCCGCGGCCGAACACACCACCGCGTCCGACGTCGTGCGAGAGGCGCTACGCCGCTACCTGAAGGCTGGCTGATCTTCACAGCGCGGTGCGGCGAGGGTTCCCCCGGCTGTCGACCGTTGCTCGATACGCGGCCGCAACCGCTCGCCTTGGCCCGAGGCCGGCCGTTGCGACGGCGGGCATCCCGAACTCCGATGACTGTCACACACCCTTCATAGGATGCGCTGCGCATGTGCTGTAGGGCGCCGAGGTTGAGCGGGGTTCACAATTCGTGTCCCTTCGGTGGGTTCATCAACCCCCACCGACCGGCCGATGGTGCACCTGAGGATCACGTCGCCCCTGAGGTCACCGAGCATGGAATCGCTGCCGAAGCGTGATCGGCTGATTGAGCTCGTCGCTGAGCACACGTGTACGCGCAACTGCTTCGGCGTCGCCGGTTACGCCGCGAGCTGTTGCAAGCTGGAGAAGCGCGACTTCATCCAGGGTCCGGTCCGCGACACCGCCGAGGTGCTGGTCCGCCTGAGCACCCGTTTCGGTCGTGAGGTGCCATTCGACGAGGTGTTCATCGGCTATGACGAAGGACGCGACCGCTTTCCCGAACGTGGCCGTTGGCAGAACGTTGGCTCGTATCCGGCCATCCGTCCGCTCGACGACGAGGCGGCGGGCTACCCCTGCCCGTTCCTCGGCGACGGTGGTCTGTGCGGCATCTACGAAGATCGTCC
>JANMVY010000827.1:0-5264 GCA_031393535.1 Actinomycetes bacterium
GGCCGCGCTGGCCCATCCTGCGCTCACCCAGATTGCGACTGCGGATGTGTGGCACATGTTCCTCGTCGCGGACAGCGAGCTCGTGGCACCCTTGCGGTACGAGCCGGTGGTGTACGCGAACGTGGGCGAGAAGCAAAACGAGTGGCTGCAGCCCGCGGCGAAGTTTTTCACCGACCCCACCCAGTTCGACGTGCTCCGGGCCGCAACGGGGCCCGCGGGCTGGGCCAGGTTCACGATTCCCGAGACGGCGAAGCTGACCGCGGGTGCGTTCAAGAAGGCGACTGCCGCGGCGAAGGCCGACGGCGGTGTCGTGATCGATCCAACCGTCCCCGCCGCGCCGCGCCTGGAACTACCGCCGGTCAGAGTGTCCGGCATTGCCTCGGGCGACGACACGATCGAGTTCGATGTCGACCAGATCGGCGTGCCTGTCCTCGTCAAGGCGTCGTACTTCCCCAACTGGAAGGTGTCGGGCGCGAAGGGCCCGTATCGCGTGACCCCGAACCTCATGGTGGTGGTGCCCACGGCGACCCACGTGAGGTTGCACTACGGCTACACCGGTGTCGACCTCGTTTCGATGATGCTCACGCTGTTGGGCATCGTCGGCCTCGTCGCGCTGTTCCGCGCCCGCCCCCAACCCGTTCGTGATCCGTGGTTCGATCCGTTCGCCGCGATCGCGGCTCGTGTGTCGCAACCCAGGCGACGAGTGATCGGGCTTGCGCTGCCCGAGGTCGACGACCTCGTCTCGGGTGAATGGTGGCGACCCGCGAGTGACGCATCGTCGGTCGTGCCGTTGGAGCCATGGATCGACCCCCCCACCCCCACCCCCACCCCCGCGCGGATCGCGCCGTCGATCGCGGAGCCGCCCGAACGTACGGCACGGCCGACCATGGCGCCGGAGCCCTGAGATGCGCGCCCGTCTTCATCGATTCGCCGCGGTCGGTGTGGCGGCCACGCTCGTCGACATCGTCTCGTTCGTCTCGCTGCGCCGGCATGGGTGGTCGTTGGTTTCTGCTGATCTCTTGGCGCTCGCGGGCGCCGCGGTGGTCTCGCACTCGCTGCATCGCCTGATCACGTTCCGCGGCGATCCGTTCGTGCGGTGGATGCGATCGCCGGCGGTGTTCCTTCCGGTGGTAGTGGTCTCGGGCGCGGTCGATCTCGTTGCTGTCGCCGCGTTGCTCCAAGAAAAGCAAGCCACCGGCACCCTGGTCGCGGGCAAGGCCCTCGCCGTGGTGTTCGCTGCACTCGTGCGCAGCGTCGCATATCGCGGCTTGCTGCTGCGTGTCGTGCGACGTGAGCAGGATCGTCCCGCGAATCGGCCTCTGTCTCCGGGTAGTTGTCGGCTGAGCGTGGTGGTCCCCGCGTACAACGAAGGTGAACGCGTGGCGCGCACCGTGGCGAGCCTGCGAGCCGATCTCGCCGGCCTCGCGACCAACGGCGGGCTCGAGATCATCGTGGTCGACGACGGCTCGGCCGACGACACGGCCGAGGTCGCGCGCCGCGCCGGTGCCGATCAGGTGCTCGTGATGGACTCGAACCGTGGCAAGGGCGGCGCGGTACGCGCGGGCATGCTCGCCGCGAACGGTCGCACTGTCGCGTTCACCGATGCCGACCTCGCGTACGCACCGGCGCAGCTCATGGTGTTGCTCGACCGCGTCGAGGCGGGGTGGGATGCCGTCGTAGGGAATCGGCGTCACGTCGCGACCAGGGTGCTCGTGCCCACCACCTTCGTCCGAGACGCCGGCAGCAAGTTCGTCAACGTGATCACGCAGACACTTCTGCTCGGCCAGTACCAGGACACCCAGTGCGGCCTCAAGGCGTTCCGTTCCGATGTGGCCCGCGCGTTGTTCGCCGCCGGGCGACTCGAAGGCTTCGCGTTCGACATCGAGTTGTTCCACTTGATCGAACGCAACCACTTGTCGCTCGCCACGGTGCCGGTCGAGGTGCGCAACACCTCGACATCGAGTGTGCGTGCCGCGCTCGACGGATGGCGGTTGGTTCGCGATGTCGTGCGGGTGCGCCGATGGGCTCGGGCAGGCGCGTACGCGAGCGTGTTCACCCTGCCTTCGCGCGCCGACTCCGGTGTCAGCGGTTCCGCGGGTCAGCCAATAGCGTGAAGATCACATGACTCCCTTCGATGCAATCTTCAAGGCGTATGACATTCGCGGTACCGTGCCCGACCAGTTCGACGCGACAATGGCCCGGTCGATCGGCGCGGCGTTCGCACGATTCGCGATGGCGAACGACGACGCAACACGAGTGCTCATCGCCCGTGACATGCGGTCGACCGGAATCGAGTTGTCGGCCGCGTTCGCCGAAGGTGCGCGGAACCAGGGCGTCGACATCGTCGACCTCGGTCTTGCATCCACCGACCTGATGTACTTCGCATCCGGCACGCTCGGCGCGCCCGGCGCGATGT
Source organism: Actinomycetes bacterium (assembly GCA_031393535.1). Taxonomy (GTDB): domain Bacteria; phylum Actinomycetota; class Acidimicrobiia; order Acidimicrobiales; family WLNW01; genus WLNW01. Next base: position 2,417 of record JANMVY010000827.1, read on the forward strand.
TCACCGCGTCGCACAACCCGGCCCGGTACAACGGCATCAAGATGTGTCTGGCGGGCGCGAAGCCCATCGGCGAGGATTCGGGGCTACACACGATCAAGTCCCTGGCCGAGCAGACCCTGTCGCGTGCCGACCAGCCGGGCCAGATCACCTCACTCGACCTGCTCGACGAGTTCGCGGCGCATGTCCGCTCCTTCATCGACGTCACGAACGTGCGCCCGCTCAAGATCGTCGCCGACACTGCGAACGGCATGGGCGGGCTGGTGGTGCCCGCCGTGTTCGCGGGGCTGCCTTTCGAGATCGAGATCCTGTACCCCGAGCTCGACGGTACGTTCCCGAATCACCCGGCAGATCCGCTCCAGCCCGAAAATCAACGTGACCTCATGGCCCGCGTGCTCGAGACGGGCGCTGACATCGGGTTCGCCTTCGACGGTGACGCCGATCGCGTGTTCCTCGTCGACGAGACCGCACGCGGCGTCAGCGGGTCGCTCACCACGGCACTCGTCGCGACACGGGTGCTTGCCCGTGATCCCGGCTCGACGGTCATCTATAACCTCATCTGCTCGAAGGCGGTGCCCGAGGTCATCGCGGAGTGCGGCGGTCGCGCGGTGCGTTCGCGGGTGGGTCATTCGTTCATCAAGCAGAGCATGGCCGAAACCGGCGCGGCGTTCGCGGGTGAGCATTCGGGGCACTACTACTTTCGCGACAACTATCGGGCCGACAGCGGTCTCATCACTGCGGTCATGGTGCTCGAGGCGATGTGTGCGACCGGTCAGAAGCTGAGCGAGCTCATCGCCCCGCTCGACCGCTACGCCGCGTCAGGCGAGATCAACACCAAGGTCGCCGACGCGCACGCGGTCATCGAGCGAGTGGCGGTCGCCTACGCCGCGCACGCCCAGGATCGTCTCGACGGCCTCACCGTCGATTGCGGGTCGTGGTGGTTCAATCTGCGTCCGTCCAACACCGAACCGCTGTTGCGGCTGAACCTCGAGGCCGCGACGTCGGTCGAATGCGACGCGCACGTCGCCGAGGTCCGCGCGTTGTTCGGCTGATCCGTCAACGGCAAGGATCCCCTCATGGCGCTCGATCAACAGCTGCTCGACATTCTGGCGTGTCCCGACGACAAGGGACCGCTCTTGTATTTCGCGGTGGAGCAGTCGCTCTACAACCCGAGACTGCGCCGTCGCTACGACATCCGCGACGACATCCCCATCTTGCTCGCCGACGAGGCCACCACGGTCGACGATGCCGAGCACGAGCGGTTGCTCGCGCTCGCGGCGGCGCTCGGCATCGGCCCCACCTTCGACGCATGACCGTGCGACCCGACTCGTGTGCGCTGTTCGACGCAGCGGCGCGGGTGCCCGAGCGCACGGAGCTCGCGTTGTTGGCCGTGCAAGATGCCGTACTGCCGAGCGCCGAGAACGCGACGTCGATCGTCGTCGTCGGCAACGGTGCGGCGGGTTTCGCGGCGCGGGTGGTCGAAATGACCGCTAAGGCAACGTGTGCCGTGCCGGTGGTTGCCGCGATCGACGGTCTGCTGCCCGCGTGGGTCGGATCTCGTTCGCTCGTGGTGGTCCTCGACCACGGCGAGGCCGGGCACCGCACATGTCGTGTTGTCGACGAGGCAGCGGCGCTCGGCGCGACGGTGGTGGCCACCGCAGTCGTCGGTGTGGTTCACGATCGTGTCCGGGCGACGGGTGGCACGGTGATCACCCTCGACACCGGCACGACGGTCGCCCGCGCCGCGCTCGGGGCATTGTGTGCCGCACCGCTGGTCGTGCTCGACCGGCTCGGCTTTCTGCCCGGGGTCGGCCCGGCCCTCGATCACGCGGTGCGCCAGCTGCACCGTCGGCGCGACGAGTTCGTCGCGCCGCACAATGTCGCCCGCACGCTCGCACGTCGCATCGGTCGGAGCATCCCACTCGTCACCGGCGGCGACGCGGTCGGTCGGCTCGCCGCGGTGCGCTGGAAACAGCAGTGCAACGTCAATGCGAAGATCCCCGCGTTCGCGAGCGCGTTGCCCGAGCTCGCCTTCGACGAGATCGCGGGCTGGGGCCAACATGGTGATGTCACCCGGCAGGTGCTCACGTCGGTGCTGTTGCGGCACCGCTACGAGCGGGCCGAGATCGTCGATGCGTTCGCCCGCCTGGTGCCTGCGCTCGAGGAGTCGCTCATCGCGGTGCACATGGTCGAGGCTGCGGGCGAAGGCCCGCTCGCGCAGCTGCTCGATCTCGCGTACATCGGCGACCTCGTGTCACTCGAGCTCGCCGCACAAGAAGACCTCGACCCCGGCCCGGCACCCGCACTCGACCTGCTCTGACGTAGAATCACGGGTCGCAGGGCTGCTTGCACCGGTGTCAGACGACCCCAGCCCGTCGAAGTTCCATCCACGCGTGCCTATGTTCGCGCGCGTCGTTCGACGAGGAGTCACCCATGCCGGTCGCCATCGACGATTTCAAGGTCGCCGACCTTTCACTCGCCGCCTTCGGGCGCAAGGAGATCCAGCTCGCCGAGCACGAGATGCCCGGCCTCATGGCGCTGCGCGCCGAATACTTCGATCGTCAGCCCCTCGCCGGGGCGCGCATCACCGGTTCGTTGCACATGACCATCCAGACCGCGGTGCTAATCGAAACGCTCACGTGCCTCGGTGCCGAGGTGCGCTGGGTGAGCTGCAACATCTTCTCGACGCAGGATCACGCCGCGGCGGCCGCGGTGGTGGGCCCCAACGGCACCATCGACAACCCGCAGGGCGTGCCGGTGTACGCATGGAAGGGCGAGACCCTCGAGGAGTACTGGTGGTGCACCGAGCAGGTGCTGCGCTGGCCCGATGGCGGCGGCCCGAACATGATCC
>JANMVY010000049.1:0-2593 GCA_031393535.1 Actinomycetes bacterium
AGAACGCGCGGATCGCGTCACGCCCGGCAACCGTGGGGCCGTCGAACGGATCGCGCAGCTCCGCGTTCTCAGCGAAGCACGCGGCGATGTCGTCGACGCGCCCTTCGGTTGCCGCCAGCGCGTACCGCTCGACCATCCAGATGGCGTGCTCCGCCGACCTCTCGGCCATGGCTGCCCCTTCTCGTTGCCAGTCGACTCGCTTTTCCGCGCTGCCCGGCTGTTCTTTGCGCGCTGCGCCCCCGCCACGGTGGTGCAGCGCGCAACCAACAGTACCGACGGAGCGGACGACAGGACGATCGACCAGCCCATTCTCACACCAACGGCGGTGTCGGGTTCTCGATGCCGAGGAGTCGGGCGACCGCATCAGTAACGGGATTCGCGATCGCCATGTTGATCACGGCGGGCACGAGACCGGCGGCGACCATGCGGTCCATCAGCACGATCATGATCGCCGCGAAGCGCACGGCGCCGAAGACCTCCCAGTAGTGCGCGTTTCGTACTTCGCGGCCGGACGCCTGCTCGTACATCGCGATCATCTGCTCGCGTGTCGGAAACCCTTCCATGCGCGTCGCGCCGAGGTCGTCGAAGGACATGCGGTCGAACATCAACCACCAGCCGATGTCGGCCTCGGTCGGGCTCAGCGCGCACGCCTCCCAGTCGCACACGACAACCGGTTCGTAGCCGGACCAGATGATGTTGCCGAGACGTGCGTCTCCCCATGTGAACCCGACGCGTTCGTCGTGCGGATCGTTGGCGTCGAGCCAGTCGAGCGCCTGGAACATCACGGGATGCTCGCGTCCGGCGAGTTGCTCGGTGACAAAGTCGCGATAGCGCTCGAGTTGCACCGCCTGGGTGGGTTGGCCCGAACCGCTGACGTCGAGCCACTCCAGACCGGCCTCACGCCAATCGATCGCATGCACCTTGGCCATCGCCTGCAAACCGGTGCGCACCATGCGCGTGCGTTCTTCGGGCGTCGCGTCGTCGACGAGGAAGCCGGCCTCCGAATAGCGCGGCACGTCGGCCGGGATCACGCCTTCGACGAAGCCCATGACGAAGAACGGCTGACCCAGCACCGCCGTATCGGCCTCGAACCCGACGAGTGGGCACATCGGCACGCCGTGCGCCGCCGCCAACTCCATCGCCTGGTACTGCAGCCGCACCGACACGCGACACGCCGCGGTCTGCGCAGGGAAGAGTGCACCGGTCGGCGGCTCGATGCGCGCGACGAATCGTTGTTGGTGCGCGTTGGCACCCTCGATCCAGTCGACGTCGAAGAACACTGTCTCGTTCGAGAACCCGGTGGCCGCTGGGATGTCGATACCGCTGACGCGCACGCCGCTCGCGTGCGGACGCTGCATCGCAAACCATCGCCCCAAGGCCGCCCCGTAGTGGCTGCGGTCCTTGTGGAACTTCGGCGCGTTCGCCACCTGCTCCATCGGTGCCGATTCGGTCATTGGGGCCCCTGTCGGTCGAGACGAACGAGACACCAACATATCCGCACGCTGCGGCGCGGGTCTCCTTTGCCGGCATCAACCCGAGCCCGCGGCCGTGCGGGCGCCGAAGGAGTGGATCGGTGCTGGCCAGATAGGAGCCCGCACAGTGGTGGCTTCCGAAACCGTCGGTGGGCACACGAGCGGGCGCCCGAGCAACCGGCGATCAGGTGCCCTTGGGGCGGGTGCCGATGATGCCGTCGGCCTCGAGCCGGGCGAGCTGCTCGGGCTCGACGCCGGCGACTCGCGGCAGCACCTCGGCGTTGTGCTCGCCGAGCAGTGGCGCGGGATGGTGGATCCACTGCGGCACGCTCGCGTACCGGAACGGTAATCCGGGCGCGGGAAGCTGACCGATCTCGGGATGAGTGACGGTTTCGAACAAGCCGCGTGCCACCATCTGGGGGTGCGTGCTCTGCACGCGCGGGTCGAAGCAACGAGCGGCGGGAACACCCACGGCGGCGAGCGCGTCGGCGACGGCGACGACGTCGCGATCGGCGGTCCACGCCGCGAGCTCGCGGTCGAGAAGGTCGTGCTGCGCCGCACGACCGGCGTGGGTTGTCAACGCCGGGTCGGTCGCCCACGTCGGTGACCCGAGGAACGACACCAATGCCGCCCACTGGTCGTCGGTCGCGACACTGAGTGCCAGCCAGGAATCGAAGCCAGCACCCGCGTAGGCGCCCTGAGGAGCAGCGACCGGCGACCGGTTGCCCGCTCGGTTCATGAGCTTGCCGTACGCCGTGTACTCGACGACCGGCTGGGGGCAGACGTTGAGCGCTGCCTCGATCATGGTGGACTCGAGGAAGACCCCGCGGCCGTCGCGCTCGCGGCGAGCGAGAGCCACGAGCATGGCGAACGCGCTGTGCATACCCGCGTTGGGATCACACGGCCCTCGGGGGATGAGTGGCGGATCATCCGGGTACCCGGTGATGGACGCCATGGTCATCTGCTCCATGGTCTGCGCGAAGCCCACGCGATCTCGCCACGGGCCGCTCAGCCCGAACGCGGGCATGCGCGTGTAGATGACCTTCGGGTTGATCGCGCGGACCGCGTCGGGATCGAAGCCCCAGTGCTCCATCACCCGCGGCGAGAAGTTCTCGGTGATC
>JANMVY010000106.1:0-3071 GCA_031393535.1 Actinomycetes bacterium
AGGCAGCGCAACTGTCCGCCCAAGCCGCGAAGAGAGCGCGTACGCGCATGTCCCCACGGTGCGAGCGAGGAACCGCAACCACACAGGAATCGTCCAGCGCGAAGCGCCGCCTCGACGATTGTCGGGTCGCCGTTCACCACCTTCGTCACGCTCGGGTCCTCGTTCCACTGGTCGTATCGTCGCTCAGCCCGATCGGGGGCGGAAGGGGCAACTCGTGTTGCACACTGGCCGCCGCGACGGGGCTGACGCAACCCCGGCCACAGCGCGGCTGCCGAGGTCGAACAGATCAGCAGCCAGGCCGACCAAACAGCGTCATCGTCGATGAGCACCAACCATGCTCACCCTCGATGACGCCGATAACCTTGCCGATCCTCATCCAACACGGCGCTCAACAGATGGGTGGTTCGTCGACCGCGCAGCGGCAGGTGTTCGTCAACGGGCAAACCGTCACGTTTCTCAGCTTCCCGACCACCGGCGCATGGGCCGACGACATATGGGGGTTGGCCTCGATCTCTTTGAACGTGCCCACGGGCGCTAGCGTGCGGCTCGATCACGTCGGGGACGATGGGGACAACACGATGTACATCGATCTTGACGAACTCGTGGTGTCGTAGTCGCTCAAACCTCGCCGCTCGCACGACGACGCGGTTCGCGCTTCGCGACGCTCGGCTCGAAAAGGCTCCCATTGCATCGATCCCCGCTCAGACTCGCGGCCGTCCTCGCCATCGCTGCGACCATGCTCGCGGCGCCCGGCGCGCTCGCTCCTGCCGCGGCGGCGCCGGCGCCTGGCTTCGTCGATGGGGTGGTGATCTCAGGCCTGACCGCGCCGACCGATCTCGAGTTCGCGGCTGACGGCACCGTGTTCGTGGCCGAGCAGAGCGGCATCATCAAGCGCTTCGCGTCGATCGGCTCGTCATCCACGACCTACGTCGACTTGAGCGCGGAAGTGCTGGCGCAAGGCGGCCGCGGCTTGATGGGGATCGCGCTCGATCCGAACTTCCCCACGTCGCCGAACGTGTACGCGCTGTACGACCTCGACCAATCACTCGCCCCGTCCGCGACGATCCCCACCTACAACGACTCGTGCACTGCGCCGTGCGCGTCCCACGCGCGCGTGAAACGCCTCACCGGCACCACCACCGCCACGACACAAACGGTGTTGCTCGATGGTTGGTGCCAGCTCGCTGACAAGCACACGGTCGACGATATCGAGGTCGGTCCCGACGGCGCGCTCTACGTCTCCTCCGGTGACGCCGCGACCGAGAAGTACGCAGACACCGGTCAGACAGACGATCCGTGCGGGGATCCTCCCGGCGAGGGTGGATCGCTCCGCGTGCAGGACCTGCAGACCGCGGGAGACCCGGTCGGGTTCGAAGGCACGGTGCTCCGGCTCGACGCGACAACGGGTGCGGCCGCCGCCGGCAACCCGGCCTCGCCGAGCCCCGACGCGAACACCCGTCGCATCATTTCCTACGGGTCACGCAACCCGTGGCGGCTCACGTTCCGACCCGGAACGACGGAGTTGTACATCGCCGAGAACGGGTGGAACACGACCGAAGAGCTGAACACCATCGATGTCGGCGGCGCGTCCGTCACCAACTTCGGTTGGCCGTGCTTCGAAGGCAACGTGGCGGTCGCGGACTTCGCCGGCACGTCCATCTGCCAGCACCTGCCCCAGAGCGCGACGCAAGGCCCGACGTTCTCCTATCAACACAGCCAACCGCTCTTCGCCGGGAGCGCGTGCATGCCGGACGGTTCGTCGAACTCGGCCATCGCATTCGTAGGGAACAACTCCTACCCGGCACGCTTTCACAACGCCTTGTTCCTCGGCGACTTCGCACGCGGTTGCATCGTGGCGGTGCGCGCCGGACCGGACGGGCGACCGAACTATGCGGCGATGGAAGACGTCGTCGTCAACGCGGCCCGTCCGATGGATCTTGAAGCCGGGCCCGGAGGCGACATCTACTACCTCGACTACATCGGCGGTGCCGTGCACCGGATCCGGTGGACCGGGCCCGCGAACCCGACACCGACACCTGCCTTCACGTCGGTGACCCCGTCGCGTATCTACGACAGCCGCCCCGGGGAAAAGCCCACCGCCGGTTCGACGCGCACCATCACCGTCGCCGGCCGCGGCGGCGTCCCGACCACCGGCGCCGCCGCAGTCGCCGTCACCATCACCGGCACCCAACCCGACGACCTCGGCTACCTCACCGCGTGGCCCGCCGGCCCCCGCCCCAACGCCAGCAACCTCAACCTCACCCCCGGCACCACCCGCCCCAACCTCGTCATCAGCCAAGTCGGCAACAACGGAAAAGTCTGCATCTACACCCAATCAGGCACCCACCTCATCGCCGACCTCGCCGGCACCTTCCCGACAACGTAACCCTCAGCGACGGCGCAGCATACGGATGCGGGATTTCAACTCGTCGCGTTCGGTGTAACACCCACGGAGGTGGCGGCGGCCGATGGTGTCGGTGAACGCGCCACGGGCGTGCAGGATGCGGCGATTGTCGAACGCCATCAGGTCGCCGGGTTCGAGGCGGAACCGCAACTGGAACCGTTCCTCGTACGCCATCGCGAAGATGCACCGGTACGCCTCGTACGCGACCTCCACCTGGTCGAACGCAACGTCAACCAGCGGCGCGCGCAGCCAGTTACCCATGCGAACTTCACTGACCCGACCGGTCGGCGACAGCCCGATGATCGGTGCCGTCCACCGGTAATCCGATGTCTTCGAACGGTTTGCCCAGTTCCATGGCACCGTCGTCAGCGTCGCATAGTAATCGGGATGCTCAACCCGCACCGCCGACGCCAGGCGATACCCGTCGACCAGAATGCTCTCGCCGCCCGCCGCCTCGTTCTCGATGCAGTGCAGCAGCTGCAGGCCCGGCTGGTACTCGCGCGTCGGCAGATCGACATGCGGCGGCAAGAGCAAGGCGGTATTGGCGTTCGTAATCGGGTCGGACTCGGCCCACACATCCCACAGCACTCCGAAGTTCGTCTCCCGCACGATGCCGATGCGCCCGGCCACCCGGCCGACGGCATCAAGGTCGCGCGGCACATCACGC
>JANMVY010000364.1:0-3052 GCA_031393535.1 Actinomycetes bacterium
CTCTACCTGATCGGTGGCGAGGAGAACGGCGCACCGGTGGCCAAGATCCTGCGCATCGACCCGGTCGACGGTTCCATCGCGCAGATCGGCACGCTGCCGGCGCCGTTGTCCAACGCGACCGCGTTCGTGCTCGAAGGCGGGGTGTTCGTGGCCGGGGGCCGACTCGGCGCGAACGCCACCGATCAGATCCTGCGCATCGACCTTGCAACCGGTGCGGCGGCGCCGATCGGCACGCTGCCCGAACCGGTGGCCAACGCCTCGGTCGCGGTCGTGGGCGACGCGGCGTACCTGTTCGGCGGCGAGGCCTCGACCGCAAAGGCGAGCGTGGTCGCGATCCGGGCTGTCCGCTGAGGGTCGCAACCTGCGTCGTAGACTGGTGAGATGTCGGATCTCGGGTTCACCCACCTCGACCCGTTCGGCCGTGCGCGCATGGTCGACGTCACGCCGAAGGAGGCAACCCATCGCCGGGCCAAGGCGCGGTGTCGGGTCTACATGTTGCCCGAGACGGCATCGGCCGTGGCCCGCGGTGCCATCACCAAAGGTGACGTCTTGGCCGTGGCGCGGGTGGCAGGCATCCAGGCGGCGAAGCGCACGTCCGACCTGATTCCGCTGTGTCATCCGTTGCTCGTCGGGTCGGTTTTCGTGAACTTCGAGATCGAGGACAACTACGTCGAGGTCGAGGCGCAGGTCGAAACCATCGACCGCACCGGGGTCGAGATGGAAGCGCTCACCGCGTGTTCGGTTGCCGCGCTCGCCATCTACGACATGTGCAAGTCGATGGACCGGGGCATGGTGATCAGCGACCTTGCACTTTGGGAGAAGACCGGCGGCCGGTCGGGCACGTACCGGCGCGATCCCGCGACCTGACATGGTCGTCCCGGCCTCGTCGGCGAACACGCGCGACGAGGCGTTCACGGCGCTGCCCGCGTCGGCGCTCGCAACGGTTTCCAACGTGCCGTTCGCGATCTACGTGCACGTGCCGTTCTGCGCCGCGCGTTGCGGGTACTGCGCGTTCAACACCTACACCGCGGGCGAATTGGGAGGCGACGACCTGCGCCGCGGGTACGCGGCCGCGGCCCGCCGCGAGATCGCCGCGGCGCGAGCCGCGTTGGCCCCGCACGCGCCGATGGTGCGCACCGTGTTCTTCGGAGGTGGCACCCCCACGCTGCTCGACCCGACCGATCTCTGCGGCATCCTCGCGACGGTTCGAGAGCATTTCCCGGTGGTGGACGATCTCGAGGTCACGGTCGAGGCCAACCCCGATTCGGTCGATCAGCGAACCCTCGAATCGCTGCGCGCCGGAGGCGTGACCCGCCTGTCGTTCGGCATGCAGAGCGTGCGCAGTCATGTGCTCGCCGTGCTCGAACGCTCGCACACACCGGGCGCCGCGGCGCAGGCAGTAGCCCACGCACACGCCGCGGGCTTCGAGCACGTGAGCCTCGACCTCATCTACGGCACGCCAGGTGAGACCGACGCCGACTGGCGCGCCAGCCTCGACGCGGCAATCGCCGCGGGCCCCGATCACGTGAGCGCGTACGCGCTCACCGTCGAGCCGCGCACTCGGCTCGCGGCGAAGGTGCGCAGCGGCCGGCTGCCCGCACCCGACGACGATGTGCTGGTGCGCCGCTACGAGCTCGCAGACGACATCCTTCGCGACGCCGGGTACGGCTGGTACGAGCTGTCGAACTGGGCACGATCGCCCGCAGCCCGCTGTCGCCACAATCTTGTCTACTGGCGCAACCAGAACTGGTGGGGCGTCGGCCCGGGTGCCCACAGCCATGTGGGGGGCACCCGTTGGTGGAACCTCGCGCATCCCGCGGTGTACGGCGACGCGTTGGCCGCGGGTCACCTGCCTGCCGCGGGCCACGAGGTGCTCGATGGCGAAGCCCAGCGCATCGAGCGCATCCTGCTCGCGGTGCGCCTCGCCGACGGGTTCGTGGCCGACATCGACCCCGTCGCACTCGACTCGCTCGTCATGGACGGACTCGTGACGGTCGTCGGGCAGTCGCGTCCGCCACGTGTCGTGCTTTCGCGCCGAGGGCGTTCGTTGGCCGACCTGGTAGCCCGTCGCGTGGTCGATTCCAGGGCCGCGACCAGCGCCTTCTTTGCTTCCGTCATCAATTCGTAGTAGAAACCACGGACGACTTCGGCCTCATGGCGAGGTTCGCGGGCGCCGATCGTCGGCGTTTCCGGTCGTCGCAGCGGTGGAAGGCAGGGCGATCACCCGTGGGTTTGACCTTCATCGCCGTCGTGCTGCTCGCCGCGGCCTGGGCCGCCATCTTGTTGCCCGACCTGCGGAACCGGGGCCGCGCGCCGCGACGTTCGAACTCGGTGAAGTCGTTCCGTCAGCACCTTTCAGGTCTCGACCGCACCCGCCCCGGGGCCGGCTACGGCGCGGCACCGAACGGCGGCGCTCGTCCCCAGGCCAACCGGGCCGGTACCTCGGCACGTGCGGTGCGACGCCCGGGCACGGCTGCGAATTCGACCCCGTCATCGGCGCGCCCCGGCGGGTCGGCCGCGCGACCCCGACAGCGCATCTCGACCGCGTCGCGTTCGTCGATGTTGCCCCGCAATCGGGCCGAGGCCGCGCAACGACGCCTCGTGACCCTCGCCGTACTCGTCGGGCTCGCGCTCGTCACCCTTCTTGCGGGGCTCGTCGCCGCGAGGGCGCTGCTACTCGTGCACCTGCTCGTCGACGCGGCTCTCGGTGCGTACGTCTATCTCCTGTGGGAACGATCGGCTCAGGCTCGTACGCGACGTTCGTCGCTCGTGACCCTCGGCGAGCAGTCGGCGGCCGATGGGTCGGCCACCGTCACGCATTTGCGGCGCGAAGCCACCGGACGCTGAGCACCGCGGTCAGTAGTTGGCGAACACCTGCACGACGAACACGGTGCCGGTTGCATTCGTCGCGACGCCGGTGCCGACCCAGTTCCAGCGGGGATCGAGCAGGTTCGTGCGGTGCTTCGTCGAGACCATGAACGCGGCGTAGATGCTGTCGAGGCTCGCGCCCATGCCGACGTTCTCGCCGATGGCGAGGCCACCGTCGGGCATG
>JANMVY010000109.1:0-3808 GCA_031393535.1 Actinomycetes bacterium
CTCATCGAGCGGCCCGGCGATCTGCTCGACATCTTCACCCGTCAATACCATTTCGGCTGCGAGGCCGACGACCCCATGAACGCGATGGCCTTCGACACTTCGGTGAATCCGCACGGTGCGCGACTGCGTGGGGTCTTCGCGACCGACATCGGCCATTGGGATGTACCGGACATCCGCGAGGTGCTCCCCGAGGCATACGAGCTCGTCGAGCACGGCCATTTCAGCGAGAGCGACTTCGCCGATTTCGTCTTCGGCAATCCCATTTCGCTTTGGGCCGGCAACAAGCCCGACTTCTTCGACGGCACCGTCGTCGAGGGCCCAGTACGCAAACATCTGGGTCGGGACTGACCGCCATGGTGCTCCAGCACGCAGGTGCGGTGGCTGCCGCGAGCGCGCTACCTGTCGACGACATCGCCTTGGCCGACCGGCGCATCTGGGCACGCGACCTCGACCGTTGGGAGCTCTTTCGCACGTTGCGCGAACAACGGCCGGTCGCGTTCCAGCGTGAGGCCGACCTCGAAGGTTTCCCCGCAGGGAAGGGCTATTGGAGCATCGTCTGCTACGACGACGTACGCGCGGTGAGCCGCGACCACGACACGTTCTGCAACGGCCAGGGGTACCTGATCCCCGATCTGCCCGCCGAGCTCGGCGAGTTCTACGGCTCGATGCTGCACATGGACGCGCCGCGCCACACACGCATGCGTCTCATCGTCAACCGATCGTTCACGCCACGCCACGTGGCGCGCATCGAGCAATACGTCGACGACAAGGCGGCGAGCATCGTCGCCCGCGCACGCACACTCGGCGAGTTCGACTTCGTCGAGGAGATCGCCGCCGCGCTGCCACTCGAGATCATCTGCGAGATGTTGGCCATCCCACCGTCGCTGTGGTCCACCGTGTTGCGATGCACCAACGGCATCCTCGGCGCAACCGACCCCGAATACGCGAGTGGCTTCGACGACCTACTCGCAGTTTCGCTCGAGATCAGCGCCCTCGCCGAGGAGATCGCGAGGGACCGCCTCGCCAACCCTGGTGACGATCTCACCTCGGCGTTGATGCACGCCGAGGTCGATGGTCACCGCCTCACCCCGGCCGAGTATGCGTCCTTCTTCATCCTGCTCGTCGTCGCCGGGAACGAGACCACGCGCAATGCCACCACCCACGGCGTGTGGCAACTCGCGCTCGATCCCGCCCAACGTGCCACGTGGTTGCGCGATCTCGATCGCCACACCCCGACGGCCATCGAGGAGATCGTGCGGTACGCCACTCCCGTGCAGAACTTCCGCCGCACCGCAACCCGCGACACCACGATCGGCGATCAGCCGATCGCCGCGGGCGACAAGGTGGTGCTGTGGTTCGGTTCGGCGAATCGCGACGCCACCGTCTTCGCGGACCCCGACCATTTCGACATCACGCGCAGACCCAACGAGCACGTCGGTTTCGGTGCCGGCGGACCGCATTTCTGCCTCGGAGCGAACCTCGCTCGACGCGAGTTGCACGCGATCTTCACCCAACTGCTCACGCAGCTCAGCGGGCTCGAGATCACCGGTGAGCCCGACTATCTCAACAGCGCATTCATCAACGGCATCAAGCACCTGCCTTGTCGCGTTCGCTGACGCGATGACTGCCGACTCGGCGAGGAACCACCGCGCTCATGTCGTGGGTGCGCTCGCCGCCGCACCCCTCGCGACGCGACGCTTCCGACCCGCGAGAACCGATACCCTCACGGCCTCGTGAACGATCCCGTCAACACTCAGCACCACACCATCCACGCGCGCATCGGCATCGGCGGCACCGTGGCCGAGAATCGCCTCCAGAGCGTGCACCTCGAGCCATACCCGCAGCTGTGCGCCCACGGCGTCGTGCGCATCTCGGTGTGGGTGCTCATGGCCGACATCATGGGCGGATGGCAAGCCGAGCGCAACGCCGGCACCGACTGGACCTTCACCACCGATCTCTCGGTGCGGGCACCCGTGCTCCGGGTGCCGTCACGGGTGAAGGGCACCGCCGCGGGGCTCCGCGTGGGGAAGGGCAATGTGGCCGCCGAGGTCTTCATGCACGACGACGACGGCGGGTTGTTCGCCTACTCGCACGTGGGCTTCATCCGCATGCCCCGGCGGCCCACCGACCCACCGAAGCCCGACATGGCCGACAGCGCGAAGAACTGGGGCCAACGCGAGCAGCTCACTTCGCTGCTCGCAGAGGCAGCCGGTGCGCAGGTGGTCGACCCGGTCATCGGTCACATCGAGGTGAGGCTCGACGACGCGCTCCGCAACCCGGCCGGCGCGATGCAAGGCGCCATGGTCGCCCTCGTGGGCGAGCTCGCCGCGGAGGAATTGGCCACCCATCACCTCGGTGTCCGCCACGTGGTCACCGACATCGACGTTCGCTACCTGGCAATGGGCCGCATCGGGCCGGTGTACTCGCGGGCCGCCTTCATCGGGCCACCCGCCGCGAGGAGCATCCGCGTCGAGCTGCGCGACCGCGGCAACGACGACCGGCTCATGAGCGCGATCCTCGCCCGCGTCACCCCGGCCCCCGACGCCTGACGCCCGGTACCGGCCGGCCAAAAGGAACATGGGACCGGGCCGCTAGCCTTGGGGAGTGCCATGCCGTGCGTCGCGCGGCCGGCCAGTGAGGGACCAATGCTCGATTACCTGATCCACGGTGGAACCATCGTCGACGGCACGGGCGGACCCGCTCGCCGCGCCGATGTCGCCATCCGCGACGGCCGCATCGTCGCTCTGGGCACCGTCGCCGAACCCGCCACCGAGAGCATCGACGCGACCGGTCTGGTGGTATGTCCCGGGTTCGTCGACCCGCACACGCACTACGACGCCCAGCTGTTCTGGGATCCGTATGCGACCCCGTCGAACCTGCACGGCATCACCTCGATCATCGCGGGCAACTGTGGGTTCACCCTCGCGCCGCTCGACCCCGCCAACGCCGAGTACATGCTCGACATGATGTGCAAGGTCGAGGGCATGCCGAAAGCCGCGCTGCTCAACGGCGTGCCGTGGGACTGGTCGAGCTTCCCCGAGTACCTGGCGAAGCTCGACGGCCGCCTCGGCGTCAACGCCGCATTCCTCGTCGGTCACACCGCACTGCGACGCCACGTGATGGGCGCTCGCTCCGTGGGCGAAGAATCCACGCCGGCCGACCTCGCCGAGATGCAGCACCTTCTCCGCGAAGCCATCGAGGCCGGAGGCCTCGGGTTTTCGACGTCGCTCGCCTACACCCACTCCGACGCCGACGGGAATCCGGTGCCCTCGCGCTGGGCGACACCCGAAGAGGTCATCGCGCTTTGCTCAGTCGTCAAAGAGTACGAGGGAACCACACTCGAACTCGTCGCCGACGGTTGCATGAACGGCTTCAGCGAACGCGAGCTAGACCTCATCACCAACATGTCGCTCGCCGGGCAACGATCGGTGAACTGGAACGTGCTCACCATCGACTCCGCGCGGCCCGACGACTACCGCGGTCAGGTCGGCCTGTCGCACTATGCGCGCGAACGCGGTGGGCGCGTGGTGGCGCTCACCATGCCCGTCCTCGTCGGCATGAACATGAACCTGCGGAACTTCTGCTCGTTCTGGATGCTGCCCGACTGGAAAGAGACGATGGAGCTCCCGCTCGCGGAGAAGATCGCTCGCTTGTCCGATCCCGCGCACCGTGTCTGGCTCGAGAACCGCGCCGCCTCACCCGAGGCCGGGGTGTTCGGTCGGCTCACCGGCTGGGACCGCTACGTCGTCGGCGACACCTTCAGCGAGGCGAACGAAGGGCTGAAGGGTCGCCGGGTGCGCGACATCGC
>JANMVY010000366.1:0-5874 GCA_031393535.1 Actinomycetes bacterium
GAGGTTCATGTCGTTGCGCTCGTACTGCATGTCGACCAGTTGCCGCAGGATGCTGCGCTGGTCGCGCACTTCGCCCTTGTGGAGCACCAACAACTGGCCCTCGTACTCGATCGGCGAGCCGAGGCCGTAGATGCACGACACAGACGCAACGATGATCGTGTCGCGACGCGTGAGCAACGCGGAGGTGGCCGCGTGGCGCAGACGATCGATCTCGTCGTTGACCGAGCTGTCCTTTTCGATGTAGGTGTCGGTCGCGGCCATGTAGGCCTCGGGCTGGTAATAGTCGTAATACGACACGAAGTACTCGACGCGGTTGTTCGGGAAGAACTCGCGCAGCTCGTTGGCCAACTGCGCGGCGAGCGGCTTGTTCGGTGCGAGCACGAGCGTGGGCTTTTGGACCTGCTCGATGGTCCACGCGATCGTGGCGCTTTTGCCCGAGCCGGTGATGCCGAGGAGCGTCTGGAAGCGGTCGCCGCGGCGGAGCCCCTCGCTCAACAGCTCGATGGCCTTGGGTTGGTCGCCCGCGGGCGCGAAATCGGACACCACCTGGAACGGGCGGTCGGCGGGGTTGGCGAGCGGAGGGCGCGAGTACTTCTTCCAGGGCACAGGACGATGCTACCGACCCCCTATGACAGTGCGAATGCCGCGCGATCGAGCGACAGGTGATGACCGCGCGCATCGTCGAGCATCGACGAGAACTCGCCGTGGTCCGGCCCCTGCAGGATGACATCGACATCGATCGGGGTGATCGACGCCGCGGAGCGCGCGAGTCGTTCGCGCAACGCGGCGCGGCCGGCATGGTCGACGATGTCGCACACGATCTCGAGCACCGCCTCGTCGAGCAATCCGGGGCGACTGACCCGCAATCGCCACGAGAGCACCTCGGAATGCGCGCGCAGGACCTCGTCGAAGAGGTGCAGCGGCAGCCACCGACCGCGCACGAGCACGTGCGAGCCGATCGTGTGCCGTGGCGGCCCGTCGAGCGACCGGGTGACCAGGCCGGTGCGCACCGGCAGGTCATAGAGCGCTGATGTCCACGACGGCGCGACGACGATCTCGAAGGCCCCGGTCTTGCCGAGCGGTTCGAGGGCGTACTGCGCGCCGACGTGCACCTGTGTGCTCTCGCCGCGAGGTGTCGAGGCGACGGCCGCACCGGTGACCGGGTCGATGTGGACCTCGGCCACGTCGGCCCCGAACGCCGCGGCGAGCCGGTCGAGAGCCCCGACACTCGGGATCTCGCCGATCGCGAGCAGCAGACGAACGCCGAGTCGGTCGATGTGGTACCCGAGGTCGTTGGCGCGGTCGACGAGGTGCTCCGCGCCGCACGGCGTCATCGCGAGCACGGTGGCGCCGAGGAGTTGCAACGTGCGGAGCAACCGCACCCGACCCTGCGGCTCGACGTGCGCCACAGCCTCGGACACCAACGACGCCGCTTCGGCGAGAGGCGCCGCGTCGTTGCTCGCCGCCACCACCACACG
Organism: Actinomycetes bacterium; assembly: GCA_031393535.1. Lineage (GTDB taxonomy): Bacteria > Actinomycetota > Acidimicrobiia > Acidimicrobiales > WLNW01 > WLNW01. The sequence continues at coordinate 1,479 of JANMVY010000366.1, forward strand.
GTCGGTGCGGCCGAGCCCGAGCGACGACAGCGCCGAGGCGGTGATAGACGCCACGGCGCGCTGGTCGTCGGGGGTCAACGGAACGACGCAGTCGAAGCTACTCATGCGTAACATGCCGCCCACCACGCGCGGGTCGAGGATGCCGGCGAGGTCGGTGCGATCGAGCGGTTCGCGGGTCACCGTCAGTTCTCCCCTCGGCCGCGAATGGGAACGACCGGGCTGCCTGGCGCAGGACGAGGCAGTGACTGCATCCATGTCCAGCATGCGTCGACGCGCAGGGTGAGCGAGTCACGGTCGCCACCGTTGTCGATCACGAAATCAGCGCGCGCGAGTCGCTCGTCGCGGCTGGCTTGGCGACTGATGCGAGCCTGTGCGTCGTCTCGGGTGAAGCCGCGCTGGCTGACCAACCGCTCCAGCGCGACCGCCGGCTCGACGTCGACGACGACGATGCCGGCCAGGTTCGTGTAGCCGCTCTCGACGAGGAGCGGGATGTCGAGCAGCAGCGTCTCGTCGGTGTCGGCCCATGCGGTGCGCCGCCGAGTCATCTCGTCGATGACTGCCGGGTGCACGATGGCGTTCAACGCCGCGACCTTGGCCGGATCGCCGAACACCACGGCGGCCACCTTGGAGCGGTCGAGCGCACCGTTCTCGTGCAAGACGTCGGCCCCGAACGCGGCGGCCATCTGCTCGAGCACCGGCGACCCGGGCGCCTGGACCTCACGCACGATCGCATCGGCGTCGATCAACACCGCGCCGAGGGCGACCAACTGCTGCGCGACGGTCGATTTTCCGGAGCCGATGCCTCCGGTGAGCCCGAATTCGATCACCGCGTGAACCTACCGGAGCCGGGTCGCGTCCGAGCGATCGACCCGGGCCAAAAGGACCACTGGGCATAAGAACACCGCTGAAACCGCCGATAGAAGCCATGTCGTGCGCCGCGGGCGCACGTACCCCCGAGGTGCGCATCATCGACACGCTGACCCCACCCGATCATCGCCGCGACCCGTCAGCGATGTTGCCCGGATCGCGTCACCCGACGCACCGCCGGTCGTCGTGGCTGCAACCCCTTGCGCGCATCGGCCGGGCGAGCGACGGGTACGACTCCGACGACGTCCTCGCCATCCTCGACCAGGTCGACCGAGTACGGCCCTTCGGACCCGCGCTGTTGGCGATCCGCTGGGGCACGACGATGGTCTCGATCGCGCTCGCCGGCCAGGCCTTCGCCAAGGCTGACTGGTGGGTCGTCGCATGGTGCATCATCCTCATCAGCTACACCGTGTTCCGCACCGTGAGCCCGGTTCGATACCTCGGCAACATCCAGAGCCTCACAGTGGTTCTCGCCGAGGTCGCCATTCACGTCTCGGCAGTGACCGCGACCGGGTTCTGGGCCTCGCCGTTCGTGTTCTCGCTCGCCACCGCGATCATCGTGGCCGGCTTCGCCCGCGGGTACGCGTTCGCGCTGCGCGTCGGCGTCGCCGCCGCGCTCGCGATCGGTATCCCGTTCGCGCTCCAACCCGGTTACGGCGAGGACGAGATCCGGGTCACCGTGCAGTGGACCGTCATTATTTTGCTGGTCGCGGTGATCGCGGGCTACACCCGTCGCATCTCGGGCGAGGCCGACCGGCAACGCTCGCTGGCGCTCGACCGTCTCACGCGGCTCTCCGACGCGAACGCATTGCTGTTCTCGTTGCACCGTGTCGCACAGTCACTTCCCGCGTCGCTCGACATGAGCGAGGTGCTCGACACCACTGTCGCCCGCCTGCGCGGCCTGGTCGACTTCACCGCCGTTGCGATCTTGCTGTTCGACGACACTGATGCGCATTGGCAGGTTCTTCGCCGCGAAGGCGTGTCGATGCCTTCGCGACTCGGCCCCACTGAGCTTCCGTCCGCGCTCAAGCGGGCGCTTGCCCGAAACCAACTGGTCGAGGTGGCCGACCTCGGCGCAGATGACACCACCGGCCTGTCCACCGACGCCGGCTGCGGCATCTACACCGTGCTGCCCGCGCGCGGCGCGGTGATCGGGTTGCTCGCGATCGAACACCGAATCCCGAATCACTTCTCACGCCGTGACGTCGAGATGCTGAACGGCTTCGTCGAGCCGGTGGCGTTGGCGATCGACAACGCACGCTGGTTCAGCCGGCTGCGCACCGTTGGCGCCGACGAGGAGCGCACGCGCATCGCCCGTGACCTCCATGATCGCATCGGGCAGTCGCTCGCCTACCTCGCGTTCGAGCTCGATCGCATCGTCTCGCGCGACGCAAAAGGCGAGGTGGTCGGCGCCGCGCTGATGCAACTTCGCAACGACGTGCGAAGTGTGATCGGCGAGGTCCGCGACACCTTGTACGACCTACGTACCGACGTGTCGGAGGCGAGCGACATGGCCGAGACCATCGAGGCCTTCGTGCAGCGTCTCCGCGAACGAACCAGCGTTCAGTTCACGCTCTACCTGGATCGCAGCGCGCGGCTGCCCATCCTGCAAGAACGCGAGATGTGGCGCATCGCGCAAGAAGCCCTCGTGAACGTCGAGCGCCATTCGAAGGCACGCCGCGTCGAGATCAATTGGCGGTGCGATGGACGCAACGCCAGCCTCGAGATCACCGACGACGGCGAGGGCTTCCCGCAGGGCAGGGCAGGGCGCCTCGACTCCTACGGCATGATCGGCATGCGCGAACGCGCGTCGAGCGTCGGGGCCACCCTCGACATCGTCAGCGCACCCGGCAAGGGCACCGCCGTACGGTGCCTGTTGCGCGGCCCGAGCACCGACTGACCGGGGCAGCCGATCGGCCCCTTGCCGTGCAGCGATGCCGAGCGGCCCGGCCGAACGCGAGCGGGCGCTCAGGCGAGGCTGCTGGCGGCACCCGTGTACCGCGAGCTCAGCGAGGCGCCGAAGAACCGCAAGGCGGCGAAGCACGCGAGCGCGATCAGGGTGAGCAGCAGGGCGTACTCGACGAGCGATGCACCGCGATCGGTGCGGTCACGTGAGAACAAGCGCTCGAGGCGTGAAAACGTAGTGACGAGAAGCGTGAGCATTTGGGGTGGACTCCCGGATCGATGACGTGCTCATTGGTGACGCCGGCCACCCGGACGTGGCGCCGGCGGAAGGTGCGATGCACTTGACCGGCACCGCTGGTTTTTCTGCTCACTGGATCGACATCGTGTGTGACCTGGCACATAGGCCACGAGGATCATTTCGATCGTTCACCGACCGATCCGGGCATTCGCGTAGCTCGGCGCTCAGAGTTCGAAAACATGAAAGGGGGCGGGCCCGAAGGCCCGCCCCCTTTCGAGGTCTCGGAGTGGTGTGACGATCAGGCGATCGACGAACCCACTGCGTTGAACTTGCTGGAGGCGTTCTTGCCGAGGGTCGTCACCGCAGCGATGCACACGACGGCGATGAGGGCGACGAGCAACGCGTACTCGACGAGCGATGCACCACGCTCGTCCTTGACGTGCGCAGCAACCCAAGCGGTGAAGAAACGGATCGGGGTGATCATGACGATTGGACTCCCATTGTGTTCCCGGTGACCACTTTGGCCGCCGATCTGCTTCTTGTTTCGGCACCCTTTCGCACCCGCCAAATAGGCCGATCGAACCTTGTTGGCACCGGCCCCGAGGGCGCCCCGCGTCGACTCGCGAAACCCTGGTGCGGTCGCAGGATCAGTCGAGGTGGACGATGCCCATGCGCACGGCTTGGAGCACGGCCTGGGTGCGGTCGCGCGCGTCGAGCTTCTGGTAGATCGACGCGAGGTGGTTCTTCACCGTCTTCTGGCTGATGTACAGCTTGGCCGCAACTTCGGGCGTCGAGCAGCCGTCAGCGATCAGCTGCAACACCTCTTCTTCTCGTTTGGTGACCACGCGCTCTTCTTCGGCCGCCGCAGCCTTGTCCCACTTGCGGACCTCGTTCAGCATCGACGCGGCGAGCTGCGGCGACAACGCCGTCTCACCGCTTGCGGCCATGCGTACCGCCGACGCAATCTCCTCGGTCGAGCAGTCCTTCACGAGGTATCCGCTCGCACCCGCGCGAATGGCCGACGCGAGCACTTCTTGATCGGCGTGCATCGTCAGCATCACGACCTGTGTGCCGGGAAGGTCGAGGCGCACCTGGCGGCATGCTTCGACGCCGTCCATCTCCGGCATGGTGACATCCATCAAGATCACGTCCGGCCTGAGGCGCTGTGCCATGGCAACAGCCTCGGCACCATCGCTGGCCTCACCGACCACGTCGAAGCCTTGCTCGCGCATGGATCGACCGAGCCCTTCGCGCAACATGCGATGGTCGTCGGCGAGCATCAACCGGATTGTCATGATCAAACCTCTGGCGGATCGAGTCAGGGGCACGACCGATGCGATACCCACTGGTCCATCGGCCTCACGCGGATGGTTCATTAGGGAAACC
>JANMVY010000134.1:0-2507 GCA_031393535.1 Actinomycetes bacterium
GGCCACCGACTACTTCAAGCGCAACTGTTGGATCACTGCCGAGTGCGAGGATCCGTTCGTCGCGGATGTCATCCGTTGGTTCGGCGACGACCACATCTTGTGGGAGAGCGACTTCCCGCACCCCGACTCGAAGTACCCGCATACGGTGCAGCACTTCCTCGACCTGCGGCCCGATCTCATCACCGACGACTCGAAGCGCAAGGTCATGTGGGACAACGCACTCGCGTTCTACGACTTCCCCGCGGGGTATCTGCCTGAGGTCGGCGAGCCGGCGGCAGCCGCGTTGACTTCACAGACCCCACGGGCTGAGGTCGACGCCTAGCTCTTTGATGCGGCCGATGAGGCGCTCGGGGTTCTGTGACTGTGGCGGCCAGTGGTAGTCCCACCCGCGGATGCCGACGGCCGGTTCGACGTACTGGCGTACCTGGTCGAGCGTCATGACGATGCCGCGGCGACCGATCATCTTCTCGTAGACCAACGCGTGATCCATGTCTTTCACGAGGTTCGTGTTGTCGCACATGGCCTTCATATCGTCGTGCACCCAATCCCACATGGGCATGGCGATGTGCACGAGCGGATTCGCCGGCTCGGTGCGCGAGAGCGAGAACGACGTCGACCACAACGTGATCGGTTCGAGACAGCACGCGCAGTACGACTCGAGCCGGCACTCGGTGCCGTGGAACTGCGGCATGTTCGACACCGCCACCGCTTCGTGCGCGCAGCCGATGAAGCTGTGGAACTTGTCGTCGATGTACATCTCGACCTGGCTCGGAAAGGCCGAGAACGGGGGCGCTTTCAAGATGTCGCAGTTGGGCGAATCCTGGTCGACGACCACCACGATGCCGGTCTGCAACAACTTCAGCGCCTGCACGATCCTGCGGCGTGCGAGGCCGGTACCTTCGTGCATGTGCCGCAGGTTCGGTGCGCGACCGGTCTCGGCCCAGAAATCGAAGATGAACTTGCGCACGACCAGGGACTCTTCGGTCCACTCGTAGCCGGGAACGTACTGTGCCATTGCAGTCCTCCTAGAGCGGGAAATCGATCACAGTGCGGGTCGCGACGCCCTTGCGCATGGCGTCGTACCCTTCGTTGATCTCGGACAGTGGGCGGTGCGCGGACACCATCTCGTCGAGCTTGAGCCGGCCGTCGAGATAAAGCTCGACGAACCAGGGCATGTCGACGCGGAACTGGTTCGATCCCATGAGTGAGCCTTGGATCCGCTTCTCGTTCATGAAGAACTCGGCGCCCGGCAACTCGAGTGTTGTCCCCAGGGGAACCATGCCGATGATCGTGGCGGTGCCGCCACGCGCGAGCATGGCGAAGCACTGCTCGGCCGTTGCCTTGGTGCCGATGGCCTCGAAGGAATAGTCGACGCCGCCGCCGGTGATCTCCTTCACCGCTTCGACCGCGTCTACCTCGCGCGCGTTCACCACGTGCGTTGCGCCGAGCATGCGCGCGACCGCCAGCTTTTCGGGCGTGACGTCGACGGCGATGATCGGTGCAGCACCGCAGAGCCGCGCGCCCTGCAACGCGGCCAGACCGATACCACCACAGCCCACGACGGCCACCGACGACGCGGGTTTGACCGCCGCCGTACGAAACGCCGCGCCGAGCCCGGTGGTGACGCCGCAGCCGATGAGCGCCGCCTTGTCGAGCGGCATGTCCTCGCGGATCTTCACGACGGCGTGCTCGTGCACGAGCATTTGCTCGGCGAAAGTCCCAAGGGACGCGAACGGCGTAACACCTTGCCCCTTGCGGTTCGTGATGGCCGGCTTGTCGCGGACGAAAAGCGAACGGTCAGAGCACAGGTGCGGCCGGCCGGAGAGGCAGTACTTGCATTGCCCGCAGAACATGGACAGGCACGTGATCACGTGGTCGCCGGGCTTGACGTAGGTGACGTCGGCACCGACGGCCTCAACGATGCCTGCGCCCTCGTGGCCCATCACCGCGGGCGGCATGAGCTGCCAGGCGCCGTCCATGAAGTGCAGGTCGCTGTGGCAGAGCCCCGAATGCATCGTGCGGACCAACACCTCACGTGGACCGGGCTTGTCGATCGAGACATCTTCGATCTCGAGCGCACCCGGGATCTCGTTCAACACGGCAGCCTTCATCGGCGTTCCCCCTTGCGTCGAGAGCACGGTAGTTGATTGCGCGCGCGTCGTCTCGAAAACGCCGACGGGCGGCGCCGCGCGAACGCAACGCCGCCCGAATGGACGGTTTCGGTGAGGAAACGACTACTTCAGCAGGAACGCCTTGTCGAACAAGATGTTTGCGCCCGCGGTGCGGACCGCTCCTTGCAGCTTTGCCGTCGACACGAACGCCGACGGCGCGGAGTACACGACTGCCGCCGGCACGTCACGAGTCCAGATTTCCGTCACGGCCTTGTAGGCGGCCGTGCGGTCGGCGTCGGTTGCCGCCGTGCGCATCTTGTCGACCGCCGCAACCATGTCCGGACTGCTGTAGCCGTAGCGACCGTTGGGAGCACCGAACGTGCCGGAGAGCTGGAC
>JANMVY010000138.1:0-2469 GCA_031393535.1 Actinomycetes bacterium
TCCAGCAGTTCCGCACCCACCCCTCAAAGGGTATCCGATCGGATACGTTGTTCGCACCGCTCGCGCGGTCGCGTCCGCTTCGCCCGTTGGGAGTCTGACGAGCCCGAAAACCCCGCTCGCGGACTCGGGGATTGACGACCCTTGGGCGCTGGATGACACTGTCGCTGGCGGCGAGCGCGTCTGGCGCCGCTAACGCCGCCATGCAGGCAACCCGACGCGGAACTCGCCGGCCGGCAGCTAGGTCGGCCCTTGGCGTCGGCCAGCGAGAGCGGAACGCCGAGCGCCGCAAGCTACTTCGGTGATGCTGCAGCGATTCCTTGGCAGGTCGTGGTGAGAAGTTGGGCGACTCCCAGCGAGATCTGGGGGCTTCGCCCGATGGTCATGGCGGGGCCGGAACCGGATGATCGGTTCATGCATACCTCATGTACCAACCACCGCGTCGGGCTCACTGCTCAGGCCGCATACGACCTCCACATCGCCGCGCTCGTCGAGTCACGCTCCTTTGTCGCCCTGACCACAGGACAGCTGGATCGGGCGGGCTACGAGCAGTTCATCGTCAACGTTGTGCGTACGCATGTGAACTCGCCGCAGCTGCTGGCGTTCCTGTACGCGGTCGCGCCACCGACGGCCGCCTCGAACATCAAGGCGAACATGCTCGAGGAGCTCGGCATCGCCGACGCTGACGGCGTCGCGCACCCGACACTCCTGTCGCAACTGCTCGAAGGCGCGGGGCTCATCGACCGGCTCGCGGAGTGCCGCTCGTTCGCCAACGCGGCCATGCGTGAGCAGCTCTGCGAGCCGGTGCTCTACGCGACGATCATGGAGCTCGGCCTCGCCGCCCTTGTCGAGGTGACCGGCTTCGAATACCTGTTGTCGCGCATCGCCGATCAGATCGCCGAGGCACTCACGACGCATCATCACCTCGACGCCGCATCGGTGGAGTGGTTCACCCATCACGGCGCGGTCGACATCGGCCACGCCGAAGCAGGGCTGCGCAACATCGGTCGTTACGTCGACTACTACGGCATCGACCTTCTCGACGCAGAGACCATCGTCGCGATCGCGCTTCGCGAGAACGTGTTCGCCAAGCGCTACCTCGTCGATCTCGCTGTGGGCATGACGGCGGAGCGTGCGGCATGAGCACGCTGCGGTCAGCGAGCATCCACGCGCTGCGCATCCCGTTCGTCGAGTCGTTCTCGCATCGTGCGGCTGAGCGTTCGCACTCCGACTCGATCGTCGTGCGCGTCGTCGACGAAAACGGGGTCGCCGGCTACGGCGAAGGAGTCCCTCGCACGTTCGTCACCGGCGAGAGCGCCGAGTTCGCCATAGAACATCTTGCGACGACGTTGCTGCCGTCGGTCATGGGCCTGGAGCTGCCGACGCTCACCACGGCCGCTGATCTCGCAAGGGTGTCCACTCTCATCACCGCGTTGGCGCCTGCTTCTGTGCGTTCGGACAACTCGAGCCGTGCCGCGCTGGAGCTCGCACTGATCGACTGCGCGCTGCGGGGTCAAGGCCGCGCAGCAGCGGACGTGCTCGGAGCTCGTGGTCGATCAGTGCGCTACAGCGGTGTCATCGGTGGCGGATCCTTCGAGTCAGCAGCTGCCAAAGCCCGACAGATGAAGCTGATCGGATTGCGCGACGTGAAGGTCAAAGTCGGCTACGCCGACGACGAGCGTCGGGTCGGGGCGATTCGCGAGATCCTCGGAGATGGCGTGTCGATCCGCCTCGACGCGAACGGCGCGTGGACATTGCACGAAGCAGTCCGTGCGCTCACCGCGTTGGCGGCGTTCCACATCGCCGTCGTCGAAGAACCCCTGGCGCGATCGTCAGTTGGCGAGCTGTCACGGCTGCGACAGTCCACGAACGTGCCGCTCATGGTGGACGAGTCGCTCGTGACCGAGGCAGACGCCGACGCGTTGCTCACATCGGGCGCGATTGACTTCGTGAACGTTCGCGTGTCGAAGTGCGGTGGACTCGGGCCATCGCTCGCACTGGCCCGGCGAGCAGCGGCCAACGGCATCGGCGTGCTCATAGGCGCCCATGTCGGCGAGACCGCGATTCTCAGCGCCGCTGGCCGACTGGTTGGCGCGTCGGCGCCCGCCACGGCCTTTGTCGAAGGCTCGTTCGGATCGCTGTTGCTCGTCGAGGACATCAGCACCAACCCGGTGCGATTCGGGCGGGCAGGCGTCGCCCACGTGCTCGGAGGCGTGGGGCTCGGCGTCGACATCGACGAGGGTCGCCTCCGCAAGTACAGCTCGACCGTGCGCTCGCTGATACCCGCAGGAGGTGCGCGATGAGCTCGCATCTCCTGAGCGCCGGGCTCCGGCTGAGCGGCGCACGGCTGTCGAGAGCATTCGACCGGGCCACCGACGATCCGCGGGCCGCGCAACTGCGGATCCTGCGGCAGATCCTCGACCGCAACGCCGACACGGTCATCGGTCGCGACCACCAGTTCTCCGAGATCAC
>JANMVY010000154.1:0-1566 GCA_031393535.1 Actinomycetes bacterium
CGGGCGCCCTCGTGTCGCGACCCGTGTGGCCGACTACGCCGCGGTGCGCGTCGGCGAGGTGGGGCTCGTCGTCGACTCGTACGGCCTGCTCTCCCTGAGCGTCGATCGCGGGTCGGCCGCGGTCGAGCTAGCGGTGCACGCCGGTGCCCAGGTGATCGTCGAGCAGCTCACACCGAGCGACGAACGACGCGACGGCGTGCCGATCCATCTGACTCCCCGAATCGGAGGTGCACGATGAGGATGGGGACCACCGTCGCCGTAGGTGTGCTCTTGCTCGTCATCTTGACCGCGAGCGTCCTGCAGCTGTTCTTCCTTGCGAAGTAGTCATTCGGCTACACCGTCGCAGCAAGCCGGTCGCGGGTGAATCGCGCCGCGCCGCGCACGTTGAGTGCGATCGCCACCAGCCACATCACCGCACCCACGAGGATCGACACCGCAGGGTCGACGAGCAACAACCCGGTGGCCTGACCGAGCGCGAGGAAGATCAACGGCAGGATCACGGCGCCGCCCAACTGGTTTGCTTCTTGCGCGGTCCGGGCGCGGGCGGACACCCGCACCATCACACCGAGCCCGAGCGCGGCGATCGCCGGAGCGACCCAGAAGATCATCAACGCCCACAGCCGCGTCGGCACGAACACCCGGTGCATCACCGGCCACGCGACGGCGTTCGACACCATGGCGAATGCCGCGAAACCGATCCATGACACAGCGACGGCCGGCACGAAGGCCGTGCAGAGCTTGCCCACGTACAGATCGCGGTCGCGTACCGGGAGATGTAACAGCGCCTCGATCGTACGCCGTTCCTTCTCCCCGGCGAACGCGTCGGCCGCTATCACCGCGGACACCATGAGCGGCACGATGAGGAACAGGGGCGCGAGCAGATAGCCGTTGACGAGCACGACGAGCTGCTCACGCGGGGGCAGGCGTGTGATCGGCTCGGCGATTGCGCCCGGGAGCCGGTTGAGGAACTGGCCGACGTCGGGGCTGGTGGTGTGCGCGGCGATCAGGCCGATCACGGTGGGCAACACGATCAGCAGCAACGTCGGCACGAGCAGCATGGGCATCCACAGTGCTTTCGAGCGTCGGACTGCGCGGAGGTCCTTGGCCACGACGATGCGCACCACGCGCCAGTCGATGCTCATGCCGCTCGCTCCGAGCCGGAGCGGCGTTCGGCCGCGTTCCGCGCGTCGGTGATACGCGCTTCGATGGCGAAGTACACCTGCTCGAGCGTGTCGGGGTGCAGGGTCGCGCCGTAGACGTCGACCGAGCGCGCCACGAGGCCGGCGACGAGTCGAGGAACTCGAGCCCGATCCTCGACCCGTAGCCGCGCGCCGTCAGGCGTGCCCTCTGCGGACAGTACGCCGGGAGACCCCCGCAGGTATGCGAGCGTGGTCGCGTCCGTGGGTGCACCGAGGTCGAGCAGGAACGCAGTGCCAGGCCACAGCTCCGCTGCGAGCTCGTGCGGTCGCCCGAACGCGTGCAAACGACCGCGGTCGAGAATCGCGGCCCGGTCCGCGAGACGGCCCGCCTCGCCGAGGACGTGCGTACACAAGACGATCGTGCGTC
>JANMVY010000191.1:0-5119 GCA_031393535.1 Actinomycetes bacterium
CGAAGTTCGCAAGATCGTCGGCCGCGATGTTCAGCTGCACGTTGCCGTAGCGGTCGATCCAGAGCGCTTCGCACACGAGCGCTTCGTTCTCGTAGTGGCTGAGGGGGAACACGCCCGGGGTGAGCGTGTGCATGTCGATCGAGGTGCCGAGCTCGTCGAGCGGAACGCCGGCGCACAAATGCGCCGCGACCGGCGCGAACACGTCGCGCCCGGCGAAGGTCGCACCCGGAGCGGGAAGGTGATACTCGATGTTGGTGAGCTCGTACGCCGCGGTTGCGCCACCGACCATGGCCACCGCGGGAGCGAACAGCCCGTTGTCGGGCCCGACGAGCACTGATGCGCCGTCGCCGACCTCGATGGCGACCGCACGACGTGCCGTGCCGACGCCGGGGTCGACCACCGCGAGTACCACGCCGGGGCACAAGTACGCCGCGCTGCGGGCGAGCGCCAAGCCGCCGGCGCGGACATCGTGGGGGGCGACAGCATGGGTGACGTCGATGACCGCAACCTCGGCCACGATCGAACGGATCACCGACTTCACGATGCCGACGAACTCGTCGTCGAGCCCATAGTCGGACAAGAACGAGATCGTGTCGTAACGCAAGGGCACCCGCTCGACGCTACCGGCCACGAGGCCGCTCGCCGACAGGTGATCGTTGCCAGGGTGCCCGCTCGATGCGGGGGACCGGCCGCGATCGGTCGACGCAGGTCAACTGGTGCCGAGCTCACGTGAGCGGTCGGTCGCAGCTTGCACGACACGACCGACGAGCCCCACGAAATCGGCTTCGGCGAACACCGCGAGCCCGGCGGCAGTGGTGCCTCCGGGTGAGGTCACGTTGCGACGCAACGCCGCGGGTGAATCGGTCGAAGCGGCAAGCAAGGTTGCCGCGCCGAGCAGGGTTTGTGTGGTCAGGCGCGCGCTCACGTCGTCGGGCAGGCCGGCAGCCACGCCGGCCGCGATCAACGCCTCGGCGAGGAGGAACACATACGCGGGCCCCGAGCCCGACAACCCGGTGACCGCGTCGAGGAGTGACTCCTCGAGCACCTCGACGGTGCCCACCGACGTGAGAATCGACTCGGCCCAGACTCGATCAGCGACCCCGGCATGCGTTCCGATGGCGATCGCGGCTGCGCCGCGCCCGACGAGCGCGGGCGTGTTCGGCATGGCCCGCACGACCGCGGTGCCCGCACCGAGCGCACCCTCCAGCCGCGCGATGGTCACGCCGGCCGCGATCGACAGCACGCGCCGAACACCGGCTGCACCGAGCGTGCGACACACCCCATCCGCTGCGTCGGGCTTCACCGCGACGATCGCGTCGACCCCATCCACGATGGCGTCGCGCACCACCACACCGGGGAACCGATTGACGAGCTCGACGCGGCGCGAGGCGACGGCCTCGACGACCGCCAGCGCGTCGGAGGTCGCCCATCGGGTGTCGAGCAAGCCGCCGAGGAGCGCTTCGCCCATCTTGCCGCCGCCGATGATCTGCAATCGCATGGCGCGGCACGGTAGCGGGCCGCGGTGCTCGACCGTGGACGCCCGGGGTGGCGGGCCGAAAAAGCCAACGCCGTCTCCCGGCGGAACAGCTCGACGGGGGACGGCGCTGGGCGGGCCCGGGGAGTGTCTGGTGCCGACCGCACTTCCCCGATCGATCGTCGCCAGGCTCCCCGAGCCCGAGCAGACCGTAGCAGTGAGGGGAACCAAAAAGCAACGAAACCATGTCGAATCAGCTGGAAAACTTGGAGGCATACCCGAGGCGCATCGCAGGACGGAAGAATCGCTCGACGGTCACGTAGATCGAGCCGAGAATGCGGTCGAGGTCGGCCCGCTCGAGCGCGCACACTCCAAGTTGACCGCGCAGGTACAGCGCGTCTTCGGCTCCGATGCTGAACGCGAACCCGTAGAGCGTCTCGTTCGCACGCAGGAGTCGTTCGTAGACCGCCGCCTGATTCTCCTCGGGTGCGGGCATCACGTAGGTCTCGTATCGGAGCGTGCGCTGACCAAGTGTGAACCACACCGTGGTGATGTCCTTCTGCTCGCCGTGAAGACGAACGAACCAGCGCCGTTCGGCGGGGTCACGATCGACCGCCGCGATCACCGGATTGTCTCGCTGCTCATCGCGTAACCAGGCTTCGATCATCGCTTCGCGCTCGGCGAGATCGGCCTCGCTCGCGAGCGACTGATCGTTGTCGTCGCCGTTCATGAACGCGCGGCGCAGGTCACCGGCTCGCGGTTCTTGAGGTCGCCATACAGACGCCGCAACCGCGCCGCAGTTATCGACCATGTGTACCCCGACGCGAGCTGGGTGGCATTGCGCGAGAGCGTGTGGGCATAGTCGGGCGACGAGAGGATCGTCTCTATGTGCTTCGCGTAGACGACTGGCTCGCGGCTGTCGATGAGAAAGCCGGTCTGACCGTGTTCGACGAGCGTGCGCAGCCCCCCTACCGCGGCCGCCACCACCGGAACGCCACAGGCCGCCGCCTCGAGCGCGACCAGCCCGAACGACTCGGCGCGGCTCGGCACGAGGCACACGTCGGCCGCGCGGTAATACGTCGACAGCGCGTGGTGTGGCTGCGCCGGTATGAACCGCACCTGTGAGCGCACGCCGAGATCGTCGACGAGCGCGTCGAGCCGTCGCACCTCGCGGTCACCGTCGGCCCCACTCGCGCCACCGATCACCAGGAGCATGGCTTCAGGTCGCTCGAGCGCGGCAAGCGCCCGCACCGCAACGTCGACGCCCTTGAGTGGTTGGATACGGCCGACGAAGACGAGTACCGGATGGTCACCCAGGCCGAGCGCGCGACGCGCCCCGCGCTTGTCGCCCGGCGAGAAGAATGCGTGGTCGACCCCCGGCGGCACGATTTCGATACGAGTCGGGTCGGCGTGGTAGTAGTCCACGAGCTGTTCGGCTTCGGCGCGTGCGTTCGCGAGGATCGCGTCGGAGCAGCCGATGACATCGAACTCGGCGTCGATGCGCCGCTGCGGCTCGGCCTCGCCGACATCGGCCTTCACGCGGGCCAGCGTGTGAAAAATCGACACGAGCGGCAGGTCGAGGCGGTGCTTCAACCGATGCCCGGCCACGCCCGACAGCCAATAGTTCGCGTGCAGCGCGTCGACACGGCCGCGGCGTTCGAGGTCACCCGACACCCATTCGGTGAACTCGTCGATCGTGGCCGGCAGGTTCTCCTTGGCCAGCGTCGTCGGACCGGCCGGAACGTGGACCACGCGAAACCCGGGCTCGACCTCGACCACCTCGGGCAACTCGTCGTGCCAGCGCCGGACATAGACGGTGGAATCGACCCCGGCCTGCGCGAGCGACGAGACCAGCTCACGTACGTACACGTTCATGCCGCCCGCATCACCCTGACCGGGTTGCAGGAGCGGCGACGTGTGAAGGGAGAGCACGGCGAGACGCTGCATTGCATCTCTCAACGTCGCGTCGCGACGGACGATTCCCCGGCCACGGCCACCACCCCGTTCGCGGTACGGAACGACTCGTAGATGTGCACGAGCGTGCCCCGCTGTTCGTCGGTGAGGTACGGATCTCGCGCTATCTCACCTGGCACATCGACCCGGGCGCGGGGCGTTTCCTCGTCGAGGATGCCCGCGCGCACGTAGAGCGTCTCGGCCGAGATCGACAGTGCTTTCGCGAGCGATTGCAGGATCTCGGCCGACGGCTTGCGCAGGCCTCGCTCGATCTGGCTGAGGTACGGGTTGGACACACCGGCGAGCTCGGACAGCTTGCGCACCGACAGCTGCGCCCGTTTGCGCTGCGAGCCGATGAACCGGCCGAGTTCGGTGAGGCGTTCGTCCGTCATAGCCATACGCCGGTCAGCGCAGCAACGAGTCGACGCTGGCTTCGCCCGTTCGGTAACGGCGGGTGATCTCGGCCTGGAGTGCGTCGATGATGCCGTGCAGTCGTTGGCGGCGCGCCGAAGTCAGCTGCTCGTAGGCCGCCAGCCGCTCGCGCACTTCCTCGAGGTGAGCATCGTCGAGCGCGGTCAAGGCGCCGACGTCGGTCGCGCTGAAGATGGCATCGACCTCTGCGCTGTACTCGTCGCCGGGTGCGTCGTCGAACAGGTCAAGCGTGGGGCGTGCACCCGACGTGGTCCCGGGGCGGGTTCGATCGGCCAGAATGTCGGGCAACAGCCCGATGAGCTCCGACAGGTCGGTTGGATCCCCACCGGCACGGCGCCTCACCAATTCAGCGCCGACGATGTCGAGGCGGCCTTGCGCGACCCGCCGAACGTACGACACCGCGTTCTCGAGCGCTTGGCATTCGGCTCGCATGGCGCGCACGGCTTCCATCGGGCGCGACAAGAGATCGGCGAGGTAGCCGTCAGCGGTGACACGGTCGAACGAGTCCTTCATCGCTCGTGAGGTTACCGCGCCGGAGCCGACCTGCTGTTGGGCCGACTTGTCCCGTTCAATGCCAGTGCCGCCGAGGTGACCACACGCACGGTCGGGACACGGCGGTCCAGTCGGTATCGTGACCCGCACCCCAAAGCAGGAGGGCTGCAATGCGTCGCTCGGTACGAGCAGGACTAGCCGCTGTGACCATCGGTGCAGTCACAGTCACCGGGTGCGGAGGCGGTTCCAGCGGTTCCGCCAGCAGCGGGGCTGCAGGAGTCAACGTCGTCGTACGCGGCAACGACGCTCTGCGATTCGACAACGCGCAATACACCGCAGCTGCGGGCGTCATCGTCATCGAGCTCGTGAACGACGGTTCGCAAGCGCACACGCTCCTCATCGAGAAGGACAGTTCGTTCAAGAAGCTCACCGTCACCAGCACGGGTGACAAGGCCCGCGGCACCGCCACCCTCGAGCCGGGTACGTACACGATCTATTGCGACATCGCCGGCCACCGCGGGGCGGGCATGGAAGCCGTGCTGGTCATCAGCTGAGTTCCCTCTGGCCGATCCCGCGTCCGCCCAAAACGACGAACGGCCCGCCGCGAGGCGGGCCGTTGCGCGCGAACCTCAGTGCTCAGTGGATGCCACCGATGATGAGCTCCCAACCGACGATGAGCAGAACGAGCCAGTAGACCGCTCCGGCGATGATCGTGTTCTTGTGCTTGTCGAAGGCGAGCTTGTTGAACGGGCTGTCGAGACCGCCGAT
>JANMVY010000193.1:0-1605 GCA_031393535.1 Actinomycetes bacterium
GCGTACCGGTGGACCCAGGGGTCCCATGTACTTGGGGTTTGCGTCCCCCTCCGACACGTACGTTTACCCCACGAGGTAGGGCTTCTACGGCTACGCGGCTGTCGGGGTGATATGTGAACGACACGCCGAGTTGTTGGTAGAGACTCGTTGCAGTCAGCTTCGTCGGCGTCGGCGATGAGCGCCACGATGTCGCGGAGCGCGTTGAGGAGCGCTCGGAGCTGGGGCTTTGTGAGCTTGTCGCCGGGAACTGGTCGGCCGATTTCGAGTTCGAGGGCCTTTCGTTCGCGTTCGACTTCGGCGATCCATTTGATGAACGGGCCGATCTCGGCATCCGCGTCGCCGTTAGGGGCCAGATTTCACGCTCCGCAGAAATGGTGGAGCCGGGCGTCGACAGCGTTTCATCGATCTCGCGCAGTTCGGCGCGGCGTCGCTCGGGAGCGTCGCGTGCCGGGGGCCGCGGCGTGGCGCTCGATATCGATGCGTCGGAGTTGGAGCTTCCTCGCCCTCGGTTGTGGCGGAGGCGACCATTGGGCCCACAGCGTCAGCGTCGCCGGGCGCAGCGCGCCGAGCTGGCCGTCGGTCGGCTCCGCGCAGCAGAAACGGGCCTCGGTGAGCGCACGCTACCGATGCGGCCCAGCTGACTCGGCGGACGCCTCAGCACGCGACGGCCCGTTTGGGTGATCGAGGGTCCGCGACGCCGCTGGTACAATGGAGCTACGTGCCCCGGCACCGGAACGAGAGAACATGTCGCTGCGTCACGAGGAACTCACGCCAGATGAGCTGGCCCTTCAGAAGGGGCTCGACCGTTCCTGGGCGTACGCGCAGAAGGCGCTCGCCGATCCGGCGTTCCGGGCAGAGCTGGAGCAGGCAATCGACCGAGCGGACAATTCCTCTGCTCCGACCATCTCGAAGAGCGAGTTCTTGGCGCAGACCGAGTATTCGATCGAGTAGTGCCGCTCCGCGACACCAGCTGGTATCACGAGTGGGTCAGGCGCGAGGCGCCGAGCCAGGCCGCCCGCAGCGTGGCGCGAACATTCATCGTGGAGATCGGCGACGAGCCTTGGCGTGCCCCGAGCGTGCCGATCGCCGAGCTGTCGAATCAACCCGAGTACGAAACGCGGACTGTTGCGTTGCCGGTCGCCGGCGAGGACGACGTGCACGTCTGGTACCGGCACTACTACGCGACTGGCAAGGTTGACGTCTTGAATGTGACCAACCGGTAGGTCACGCCGCAACTGCCACCGGCGGCGCTCGGTTCCATCGAACCGCTTTGTGGCATGGCGTCTGTGTCGATGGTTCGTGTCCGTGAGGCGGCCGTCGTCGGAGCACGGGTCGTGCGTGTCGTGTTCTCCGACGGGCTCGTGAGAGAACTCGACTTCGCGAAGTCGTAGCGGCGTGTTCGCAGCGCTCTGCGACGATGCGGTGTTCAACGCGGTCGCGGTCGACCGTGTTGTCGGCACGGTGGCGTTCTCTGGGGGCATCGATTTCGATCCCGATGTGCTTCACGGCGATGCTGACGCCTCGTCGCCCCACCAACCGGCGCTCGTTCGCCAGTACCGGCCGGCTCTGGTTCGCCAGTACCGGCTCGAGCACTCCGCCTGATCG
>JANMVY010000198.1:0-5006 GCA_031393535.1 Actinomycetes bacterium
CCGGCACCCGCGGAACACGATCTCGGCGTGGTTCCCTGGCTCGCCGAACTCGACCTCGGGATGGGCCATGGTGGGGATGTCGCGCTGGATTTCCATGCCCGGTGTTCCGGCCGGCACGATGAAGATCGACGCGTGCCGGTGTGGGCGGTTCGAGGCGTCGGTCTCGGCGAAGACGAGGATGATGTCGGCGACCGAGCCGTTCGACACGAACCATTTGTGGCCGTCGAGAACCCACTCCTCGCCGTCGAGCACCGCGGTCGTCGCGATACGGGTGGGGTCGGCGCCCGCAAGGAAAGGTTCGGTCAGCGCGAACGCGCTCGAGATATCGCCGCGGAGGTTCGGCACGAGCCACCGCGCCTTCTGTTCGTCGGTGCCACCGTGAGCGAGCAGTTCCATGTTCCCGCTATCGGGTGCCTGCACACCGAAGATGGTCATCGAGTACATCGACCGACCGATTAGCTCGGACATCAACGCGAGCTTCATCTGCCCGAACCCGGCACCGCCGAGCTCGGGGTCGAGGAACGCACCCCACAACCCCTGGGCACGAACCTGATCTTGCAGATGGCGCTTCACAACGCGCCATTCGTCTTTCGGGAGCTCCTTCAAGACCGGTTCGAGTGGGATGAGCTGGTGATCGATGAACGCGCGCATCCAGTCGAGCTTTCGCTGAAACTCGGGATCGGTCTGGAAGTCCCACGCCATGGGGAACGCTCCTGTTCGAGTGTCGAGGCGACACGGCTGGCCAACGGACAACACTATGGAGATGCGCTGATCGGTGAACGCGACCCGCGCGACGCGCGAGCGCGCACGATACGACACGACGTGTCACCGCCGCTCCGGCCCGGCGGAGCGAGGCCGCGGTAGGTGCCGTTCGGCCGACGGGTGTAGGTGACGCCGCCGAGGCGTTCCATCCGCCAGCCGCCTTCGTGCACGAGATGGTGATGGCTCTCGCATACGAGGCAGAGGTTGTCGAGGTCGGTCCTGTAGAACTCGGCGGCGAGCCACCGACAGTGGCACACCAGCGATACGGTCTCAGCACTTCTCTGCCACGCTCGGACAGAATTACTGCTGTTTGGGGCGAGTTGGCGCACACCTTGATCACCCTGCCGGGTGGTCACACCACTGCGCCGCTGAAACGGCCCATTCGTGTCCTGCCGACTGAACGGTGAGGGTGGTGTCGATCGTTCCAACATCCAGCGCGTGTGCATAAACAACGGCGAGATCAGCCACACCCAACGTCGAGCGACGTGGCCGTCGAGGGACCCTGCTGATCGGCGGCGAAGCCCAGGTCAACGAAGTCCTGCCGCCGGTATCGGGAGAGCTGCCAAGCCCATTAGCTTCCCGGGCGGAAGACCATGTCGGCCACGGCTACGGTGAGAATGAAAAGGTCCACTCGCGCAACGAGGAACCTCCGCCGCGCACGGTCACGGACCTCGGCGGCGTCATGGGCGGACTCACGGGCCAACTCGGCGATCCGGCGCCCCTCAGGAATGAGGAACGTGCCACCGATGGCCGCGGCGACCATGAACGCGCCGAACCCGACGAGGATCCACGGCTTCGTCCACTCCAGATGCTCGCGTGCCACTAAGGCGACACCCGTGATCAGCAGGACGACCGAAGCAGGCGCGAAGAGCATCTTGCCGACGGCTTCGGCGTCGAGGGCGAACCGATCGACGACGGCATCAGCGGTCGAGGGCCGCATGCGGGCGGCAATGACCTGGAGCGCCAACGCCGCGCCAATCCATGTGGCCGACGCGAGGATGTGGAGGGTCAGCAGCATCTCATCGACGCGCATCCACGGACGGTACTCGGCAGGGATCACGTCGGAAGCAGGTTTTGGCCGGGGCGGGTCCTTGCTGTCGCGAACCCGCACCGATTGCCTGAGTGCCGCCACCCGGTCGGTCACCCATGGAGATCATCCTCGAACATCATGAGACAATTACATCCAGGGCATGTGACAGGTGAAACGAACATATGTTCGTCACCTGTGAACATTCCCGACGGGCGCTCGTGCGGTTGTTGCGGCGTGCTCCGGTTCTGTCTCGATTCGTCGTACGGCTGTACGGGTGGTCGCGCGCGTAACGGGGGCTTCTCGTCTTGCCGTGCGAGGCTCGAGACGCCAAGGTAGAACCATGGCGATTCGCGACGCGACCGAGGTTCAGTGGCATCGATTGGGGAGCTCGGACGAGCTGCGGTCGGTGGTTCCCCATGCGTTCACCGTTCCCGGTGCACGCATTGCGCTGTTCCACCACGAAAGGCGATTTCGTGCGATCGCCGAGCTGCAATCACAAGGGCGGTCCGCTCAGTCAGGGTGCATGCTCGGGTGAGTACGTGAAGTGCCCGTGGCACGGTTGGGAGTACAGCATCGTCACGGGACGCGGTCCGACCGGCTTCGACGAGGAGCAGGTGGCGCACTACGACATCGACGAGCGCGACGGCGGCGGCGTGTACGTGCGCACGCCGGCCGTCGAACCGAAGCGCCTGAAGAAGCACAAGCGGTCCCATCTCCTCGACGCACATCCCAAGTCGCCCGGGGGGCCGCCGCGTGTGCTGGGCATCTCGACCACCGCCATGGACGACACGAACCCCCGGTACTCGACGAGTGACGCCCTCTTGGAGCACGCCCTTGCGCATGCCGAGTCGACCGGCGCGGAGACATCACGTATCCGCCTCCGCGAGCTCGACTTCGCCCCCTGTGAGGGGAACTATTCGAAGGCGGCGGCGGCGTGCACGTGGCCCTGTGCGATCACCGAACGCGACCCCGACGACGGCCTCACCCCTGTCTATGAGGCATTGGTCCACTTGGCCGACATCGTGCTCGTCAGCACCCCGATCCGGTGGGGCGCGGCGTCAGGGCTGTACTTCAAGATGGCTGAGCGGTTGAACTGCGTACAGAACCAGATCACGACACATGGCAACGTCCTCATCGTGGACAAGGTGGCCGCGTTCATCATCACGGGCGGTCAGGACAACATCCAAGCGGTCGCCGGTTCGATGCTCGGCTTCTTTGGCGAGTTGGGTTTCGTGTTCCCGCCGTTTTCGTACGTGGCTCATTCGAGAGGGTGGAGCGCCGAGGACATGCAGAACAACGTCCGCTTCGTGCGCAAGAGCGACGACCTGCGCGTTGCCACCGCCGAGCTTGCGCAACGCAGCCTCGCGATGTGGAAGTTGCTGGCCGCAGGAGCGTCGGCGAGTACATCGACGGGTACGGGCACCCCGGTCGCGGTCACCGGCCGCAAGGGCGGTCGTGGCAAGGACCAGCCCGGCGGTTGACGTGACCGCTCGGGTGCGAGGCCGCAAGCAAACGGCCCACGCCCACGGCCGTCATGGTGGAGCTGATGGGAATCGAACCACGACCCTGCTCGCAATGTTGAGCAAGCAGCCCTTTCACGTCGTTTCAGTCGTGTTGTGCGCGGTGAAAGCCCTGCGACCTGCATAGTTGCGGACGTTGCCGTGGGTTGGCGGACGGGCTTGGTGCGGACGTTCTGATACATCGCTGATTCGGCGCGGGTGGGTAGCGCCCGTGCACCTACGCGCCCCGTGAACGTGTCCGATCAGCTCACACCGATAGGTGCCATCTGGGTCACGGTCGAATCTTGCGTCGTAGTGGAGGTAGCCGGGGCCGCGTGAGAGGGCGTGAAGCCGGCGGCGCGGATGATGCCGTCCCTGTCGGCTCGATCCCTGTCGGCACCGGCACAGCCGAGACGATCGTCGTTGTCGGCACCGATCCGACAACCTTCGCTCGAGCCGCCGCTGAGAGGGCGTCCGGACCCACCCGAGCGTTTGACGTTCACGGTGACCGTAGCGGCCGAGCTCTTGGGATCTGGCGCACCAGCGCGTACGAGTGCGTGTGCCGTGGTGAGATCCCGTCGTCCGTCGTCATAGTGTGCGGCGGCGTGCCGTCGGGTCGCTCGGTGTCGGCGATCGGCCTCCGATGTGTTGTCGGCTACGTTTGTGGCTACGCCGCGCGGCGCGTGGGTCGTTTCGGCTGGCTTCGTGATCGGGCGCTGGCATCTCGGGGCGGTAACCTCTCTGCATGGCATCGAAGGTATGGACGGCCGCCGAGCTCGAGCAGTTGACGCCCGCGCAGAGGCACGAGCTCTTCGAGGCAAGCATCGTGCTCGACCTCGCGGACGCGCCCGTGGAGCTACTCGCTCGTACGCGCGCCAAGGTCGAGCGGATGATCGCCGAAGCAGGATCCCAGGCAAGTTGAGCGGCGACCGCCTGGCGGTTCGAGCAACGCCCGACTTCTTCGATGACCTCGATCGTCAGCTCGGCCACGAACGCGGATTGCACGGCGAGCCGTCGACGAACGATTTCCAATCGTTCGAGCTCCTCGAGATCGTCGAGCGGTTCGCCGCCAACTTCTTCGAACTCCCCGAGCTCATCCCTGGCCGATTGGACTATCGCGTGCTCATCGCGACCGGCCTTCTCGTGCGCGGGCTGACGGTGGTCGGCCAACTGGCTCCCGATGGAGCGGTCGAGCTGATCAGCCTCGAACTCGAACTCGACCTCGGCACTGACTTCTCGTAGGCCATGGGGGTCGTCGGCGCGCTTGTGGCTTGCGCACGACGACACCAACCCGCAGCGGTGCATAGGGGGCCGGCGCAACGACGGTGCATGTCGATGCCGGGATGGGGACTCGGCCGGGCTCAACGGGTGGTCCGCCATGTCTTTGCCGGTTGTTCTGTGCCAAGTGGAGCATCGGGGGATGGACGGCAATTTCGGGCACCAAAAAGCCCCGTCGCCAGATGACACCCTGGCAAGGGGGCAAATCGAGAAGTGGAGACGATGGGAATCGAACCCACGACCCCCTGCTTGCAAAGAAGATTTGTCATGTTATGTCAGTGTTGTCTGGTCCGTCAATAAGTCTGTGACCTGGATGTTCGCGAACGGCAGCGTTCTGCCCGGACTGGTTGGGCGCAGGCGTTCTGATACATATCTGATACATCGTCGAGCGTGTGGCGGCGGCTTGGAGTCGCTGCTCAACCGTGCTGCGGGTGGCC